>JAITFE010000158.1 GCA_031281585.1 Bifidobacteriaceae bacterium
AAAAGATAACAATTTGACGGAGGGACGACATGGCGCGAGCGGACGAAAAAGCGGAACGCCTGAAAGCTCTGATGGCGGAACGCCGGAGCGAACCGGGCCGGCTCATTCCGATTCTGCAGGCGGCCCAGCGCATATACGGCTACCTGCCCCGGCCGGTTCTGGAGGCGGTGGCGGAAGGGACGGACATTCCCGTCGCGGAAGTCTACGGCGTGGCGACGTTCTACGCTCAGTTCCGTCTGGAGCCGACGGGGGAAAACCTGATCCGCTGCTGTATGGGCACGGCCTGTCATGTGCGCGGGGCGCTGAAAGTGCTGCGCGCGCTGGAAAAAAAGCTGGATATTACGGCGGGCGCTACTTCCGGGGACGGCCGCTTCACATTGGAAACCGTGAACTGTATCGGCGCCTGCGGACTGGCGCCGGTGCTGACCGTGAACGATAAGGTTTTCGGCGCCCTGGTTCCGGAAAAAGCGGCGGAAATACTTGATCAATACGAATAGAGGCGGAAAGCCATGATAACTTTATCCTACGCCTGCTGCCCCCAATGTACGCACACGGCCGCGACGCCCTGCGCCAGGTACGTGAGCTGCCGGATCAGCGGGCCGCTGTGCCACGACGACGAGGACTGCCGCCGGCAGCGGCGCGAGCAGATCGCCCGCATTACGCATCCGGCCGAACTGCCCGTCAAGCAGATCCTGGTCTGCGCCGGCACGGGCTGCGCTTCCTCGGGCGCCAGCCGGCTGATCGAAATAGTGCGGGAAGAGATCGCGGCTCGCGGGCTGGAAGACAGGGCGCGCGTGCGTTCCACCGGCTGTCACGGTTTTTGCGAGCAGGGGCCGATCGTTGTGATCGAGCCGGATAAGACTTTTTACACGAAGGTGAAACCCTCCGATATCCGGGAGATCATGGAGCGGGACGTCGTCGGCGGGGAAAAAGCGGAGCGGCTGCTCTACCGCGACCCGGCGACGGGCGAATGTGCGGCGACTTACGAAAACGTCAATTTTTACGCGCGCCAACAGCGGATAGTGCTGGCTAACTGCGGACAGATCAATCCGGAGCGGAGCAGTCAATACTTTATTTCCGGCGGTTATCTCGGCCTGGAAAAAGCGCTGCAGACGATGACGCCGGCGGAAGTCGTGGAGACGGTGCGGCGGAGCGGTCTGCGCGGCCGGGGCGGGGCCGGCTTTCCCACCGGGGTCAAATGGGATCTGTGCCGGCGGGCGGCGGGGGAAAAGAAGTATATCGTTTGCAACGCCGACGAGGGCGATCCGGGCGCTTTCATGGACCGCAGCATCCTGGAAGGCGACCCGCACACGGTCATCGAGGGCATGATGATCGGCGCCTACGCGATCGGCGCGAGCCAAGGGTTCGTGTACCTGAGGGCCGAGTACCCGATCGCGGTGCAGCGGTTGACGGACGCCATAGAGCAGGCTCGAGACGCGGGGCTCCTGGGCGTGCCTCTATTCGGCTCGGATTTCTTCTTCGACCTGGAGATCCGAATCGGGGCGGGGGCGTTTGTGTGCGGCGAAGAGACGGCGCTGATGAACTCGATCGAGGGTTTGCGCGGCGAGCCCCGCCAAAAGCCGCCGTTCCCATTTGAGAGCGGCCTGTTCGGTTGCCCCACCATCATCAACAACGTTGAAACCCTGGCCAACGTGCCGCCGATAATCCTCAACGGCGCCGACTGGTACGCCGGGATCGGCACCGAAACCAGCAAGGGGACGAAGGTTTTCGCCCTCGCCGGCGACATAGTGAACACCGGGATTGTGGAGGTCCCCATGGGCACGTCGATGGGCGACCTGCTCTTCACGATCGGCGGGGGAATCCCGGACGGGAAGTCGCTCAAATCGGTGCAGGCCGGCGGGCCCTCCGGCGGCTGCATCACCAGAGAGTTCCTGGACACACCGGTGGACTACGAGTCGATCATGCGGCTCGGCGCGATCATGGGGTCGGGCGGACTGGTCGTCATGGACGAGGACACCTGCATGGTCGACACCGCCCGCTATTTCATGGATTTCATCCAAGACGAATCGTGCGGCAAATGCGTGCCCTGCCGCATTGGGACGAAACGGCTCCTGGAAATCCTGACGCGCATCACCACCGGCGGTGGCGAGGACGGCGATATCGAGCTGATGCA
The DNA here is from genome assembly GCA_031281585.1 of Bifidobacteriaceae bacterium. Classification (NCBI taxonomy): domain Bacteria; kingdom Bacillati; phylum Actinomycetota; class Actinomycetes; order Bifidobacteriales; family Bifidobacteriaceae; species Bifidobacteriaceae bacterium. The sequence goes on from JAITFE010000158.1 coordinate 2,135, forward strand.
GGAGTTGTGCTTCTACATCCAGCAGACCGCCATGTGCGGCCTGGGGCAGTCCGCGCCGAATCCCGTGCTGAGCACCATCACCTATTTCCGGGAGGAATACGAGGAGCACATCCGGGACAAACACTGCCGGGCCGGGGTTTGCTCCAGCCTCTTCACCTCGCCCTGCCAGAACGCGTGCCCGGTCTCGGTCAACATTCCCGGCTACCTGGCGCTGCTGGCCGAGGGCCGCTACAGCGAGGCCTACCACGCGACCCGCCGCGAAAACCCGCTGCCCGGCGTGTGCGGCACAATCTGCACCCATCCGTGCGAGGCGAAGTGCCGGCGGGCGCAGACGGACGAGGCGCTCGCGATTTGCTCTTTGAAGCGGTTCGTCGCCGACCGGGCGTTCGAAGAGGGAATCTCGCTGGGCTCCGACAGTTTCAGCCCGAAGACCGGCCAGAGCGTCGGCATTGTGGGCGCCGGGCCGTCCGGCCTGACCTGCGCCCACTACCTGGCGCGGTTCGGCCACGACGTTGTGGTCTACGACCGCGCTCCGCTGCCGGGCGGGGTCTTGGCGTACGGCATTCCCGAATACCGGCTGCCCAACGAGATCTTGCTGCGGGAGGTCGAGCTGATCAAAGCGGAGGGCGTCGAGATCCGGCTGAACACCGAGGTGGGCGTGGACTTCACCTTTGAGGAGCTGAGGCAAGCGCACCAGGCGGTCTACGTCGCGGCCGGGGCACAGCTGTCGAACCGGTTGCGGATTGAGGGCGAGGAGCTCCCCGGAGTGGTCCACGGCCTGGACTTTCTGCGCGGAGTCAACCTTGGCCACGGGGCCCGGGCCGAGGGGAAGGTGGTCGTAGTGGGCGGGGGGAGCACGGCGTTCGATGCCGCCCGCGCCGCCGTGCGCCTGGGCGCGGCCAAGGTCACGATCCTCTACCGGCGCGAAGTGGCCGACATGCCGGCGGACACCTCGGAGATCCGCGAGGCATCGGAGGAAGGGGTGGAGATCCTGCCGCTGGGCGCGCCGCTCCGAGTCCTCGGCGGCGAGCGGGCCGAAGCGCTCGAGTGCGTCCGCATGGAATTCCACGGCTTCGACAAGGCCGGGCGGCGGTGGGTCCGCCCGGTGGAGGGCGCGACCTTCGTAATCAAGCTGGACATGCTCATCGCGGCGGTGGGCCAATCACCCGATCGGGGCCTTTTGGGAGCGGAGGCCGGAGACGGCGTCTTCATTGGCGGCGACTTCGCGCGCGGCGCGGATGTGGCGATCACCGCCATCGCCGACGGGAAGAACGCCGCCGCCCAAATCGACGCGTACCTGGGCGGCAAAGGCATCTTGAACAAGGGGCCGGAGGTCGCCTTCCCGCCGCCGCCGGACGAGGCCGGCGAGATCGAGCCCCACGCCCGGCTCCCGATAGAGGCCATGAGCCCCGAGGACCGCACCGACAACTTCCTCGAAGTGATCAAGGGTTACAACAAACTGAACGCCATCGCTGAATCGAAGCGGTGCCTGCGCTGTGACAGGAGCTAGACGGTGGTCAACGTAACCATCAACGGCCGGGAGATTGAGGCGACCGCAGGGGCCACCATTCTGGAAACCGCCCAGGCGAACAGCATCCGCATACCGACGTTGTGCTACCTGGAAGGCGTCCACGCGTTCGGCGCCTGCCGCATCTGCGTGGTAGAAGTCGAAGGGGCCCGCACCCTGCAGGCGTCATGCATGGCGCCGGTGCGCGAGGGCATGGTTGTGCGGACCAACACCAGGACGGTCCGAAAAGCCCGCAAGATGCTTTATGAGCTCATTCTCTCCGACCACCCCAGGGACTGCCTCAGCTGCGTGCGCAACCAGAACTGCGAATTGCAGAGCCTTGGCCAACTGCTCGGCGTGGCAGAGTCCCGCTTCGGCGGCGAAACCAGCCTCGGCGCCCTGGACCTGTCGCCCGCGCTTTACCGCGACACGAGCAAGTGCATCCTGTGCCGCCGCTGCGTCACCGTTTGCAACCAGGTCCAACAGGTCGGGATCCTGAACGCGCAGAACCGCGGCTTCCAGACCGTTGTGGGGCCGGCGGCGAACCTCTCGCTGAACAACGTCGACTGCTCCTATTGCGGACAATGCACCGTGGTGTGCCCGGTGGGGGCGCTGAACGAGGCGGACGGCATCGGGAAAGTCTGGAACGCCCTGGACGACGCGGGCAAACGGACCGTTGTCCAGGTCGCGCCGGCGATCCGGGCCGCGCTGGGCGAAGAGTTCGGGATGGCGCCTGGGACCTTGGTGACCGGGAAGCTGGCCAGGGCGCTAAGGCTGCTGGGGTTCGACGACGTCTTCGACACGAACTTCGCCGCCGACCTGACGATCATGGAAGAGGGCACGGAGTTCTTAAGCCGGGTCAGCGCGGCGCTGACCGGCGGCGGGCCGGCGGCGCTGCCCATGATCACAAGCTGCAGCCCGGGCTGGGTCAAGCACATCGAGCACGCCTTCCCAGGGCAGCTCGACCACCTGTCCAGCTGCAAGTCCCCCCACACAATGCTCGGCGCGGTGGCCAAATCCTTCTACGCCGAACGGATCGGGGTGGACCCGAAGGACATGTACGTGGTCTCGGTGATGCCGTGCACCGCCAAGAAATTCGAGATCTCGCGGCCCGAGATGGCCAACGGCGGGGTGGCGAACGTGGACGCCGTGCTCACCACGCGCGAATTGGCAAAGATGATCAAGGAGGCGGGCATCGACTTCGCCTCCCTGGAGGACAGCGATTTCGACTCCCCGTTGGGGCTCTCGACCGGAGCGGCGGACATCTTCGGCGTCACCGGCGGCGTCATGGAGGCGGCCCTGCGCACTGTCTACGAACTGGTGACCGGCAGAGAACTGCCTTCCAACGGGTTGCATGTGACTCCGATCGTCGGCTTGGAGCGCATCAAGGAGGCGGCTTTCACAATCGAAGAGCCGTTGCCGGAGTACGCCTTCCTGGACGGCGTGGAGGTCAAGGTGGCCGTCACCAGCGGCCTGGCGGGCGCCGACATCCTCATGGAACAGGTCGCGAAGGGCGAATCGCCTTATCTGTTCATCGAGGTGATGGGCTGCCCCGGCGGCTGCATCAGCGGCGGCGGCCAACCGCGCCCCACCACCCCGGCCATCCGGGAAAAGCGCCTCCAGGCGATCTACGGGGCGGACGAGGCCAAGACTCTGCGCAAGTCGCATGAGAACCCGGACGTGCAACGCCTGTACGCGGACTACCTGGGCTCGCCGTGCGGCCACCTCTCGCATGACCTGTTGCACACGACCTACACTCCGCGCGGTAGATTCAACGAGTTGATCGCCGAGGGCGATGACGCCGCCCGCGAGTTCTCCTTGCTTGACTTGGTGACGCGAGCCTGAGCACGAAGGGCAAGAAATGAAGGCAAGACTGGTCGCCGCGCTGACAACGGCGCTCTTGGCCGGCGTGTGCGCTTGCGCGCCGGAGTCCGAATCTGGGTCGCCGCCGGCCGCGCCAACCGCGCCGCCCGCCGCGCCGCAAGTCACCGCCAAGGTGGCGGCCCTGAAAGGACCCACCACGATGGGCCTGGCCTGGGCGCTGGACCGGCAAGCGGACGCGTCCCCGGTGCGGTTCGAACTGTCTCTGCACGGCTCACCCGACGAGATCAGCCCGGGCTTGGTCAAGGGCCAGACCGAGGTGGCCGCCATTCCGGCCAACCTCGCCGCCGTGCTCTACTCCAAAGGCGCGCAAATCAAAGTGGCCGCCGTCAACACCCTCGGAGTGCTCCACGTGGTCGCCAAGAACGAACAAGTTCTCGGCTTGGCCGACCTGGCCGGCAAGAAGGTCTTCTCCGCCGGAAAGGGAACCACGCCCCAATACGTGCTGGAGTACCTTCTCGCCAAAAACGGCGTGGACGCCGCTGTCGAGTACCTCAGCGAGGCCTCCGAGGTGGCGACCCGTCTCGCGGCCGAAGACGCGGCCGTCGCGGTGCTGCCCGAACCGTACGTGACGACGGCGTTGGCGAACGACCCTTCCCTGGTGCGCGCCATCGACTTGACGGCGGAATGGGACAAGGTCTCCGACACCGCCCTGGTCACGGGCGTTCTGGTGGTCGCGGACCAGTTCCCGGCGGACCACGGCGAGGCCTTCGACGTGTTTCTGGAGGACTACCGGGCCTCAATCGAATACACCAACGCGAACCCCGGCGATGTGGCGCCGCTCATCGCGAACCTCGGGATAGTCCCCAGCCCCGAAGTCGCCGAGGCGGCCATCCCAGGCTCCCACTTGGCGTTCCTGAGCGGCCCGGAGTGCAAGGCGGCGGTCTCGGCCTACTTGGATGTGCTCTTCCAAGCGGATCCAGCGTCCGTTGGCGGCGCCCCGCCAGACGATGCCTTCTACTACGGCGCTTGAGGGGCTCCGCGCCCGGCGCCTGGTCGCCGCCGTCTTCTGGGTCGGCGTCTGGCAGGTGGCCGCGCTGCTGGTCGGCAACGGCGTGCTCCTGGCGTCGCCGGTGGACGTCGTGGCGACCTTCGGCCGACTGGTCCCCACGCCGAGTTTCTGGGCGACGGTCGCCTATTCGGCGGTCCGCATCGCCGTCGGCTTCACGGCCGCAGCCGCGGCGGGCGTCTTGCTGGCCTGGCTGGCCTCCTTGGGCCGCTGGGCGGACGCGCTGATCTCGCCCGCGGTGCGGGCTATCCGGTCCGTGCCGGTGGTCTCCTTCATAGTCCTGGTGTTGATCTGGGCCGACTCGGCGTGGTTGTCGGTCACCATCTCCGCGCTGATGGTGCTGCCAATCGTCTTCGCGAACGTCGAGGAGGGTATAGCCCGCAAGGACGTCGCCTTGGACGAGTTGGCGACCGTGTTCGCGATGCCGTCCGGGCGGCGGTTGGCGGCGATCAGGCTGCCCGCCGTGCTGCCGTACTTCACCGCCGCCTGCCGCGTCGGGATCGGCCTGGCGTGGAAGGCCGGCGTCTCCGCCGAGGTGATCGGCCTGCCGGACGGATCCATTGGCGAACGCCTTTACGAGGCGAAGCTCTTCCTGGCCACAGCCGACCTGTTCTGCTGGACCGCGGTGATCGTGGCCTGCTCGTTCGCGTTCGAGAAGCTGGCGCTGAGGGCGCTGGCGGCGCTCGAGTCCTCTCTGGGCAGGGGGTACGCGAAATCATTGTGATCTCCGACGTCAGCTTCGCCTACGATTCGGCGCCCGTCCTTAGGGGCGTCAGCGCGCGAGGCTCGGTGTTGGCCGTCACCGGCGCCAACGGCTCAGGCAAGACGACGCTGTTGAAGCTCATTCTGGGCCTGCTGGCACCCTCTGCGGGCACCATCGCCGCCCCCGCCCGCAAGGCGGCCGTTTTTCAGGACGACCGGCTCTTGGAGCACCTCACGGCCATCGGCAACGTCCGCGTGACGCACCCGGGCAAGATCGGCGACAAACAGATCGCCGCCGAGTTCCAGGCGTTGGGCCTCCCCGAGGAAGCCTGGCGCCGCCGGGTGCGCGACCTGTCTGGCGGCCAACGCCGCCGCGTCTGCCTGGCGCGGGCACTGGCGCCGGACGCCGAACTGGTCTGCCTGGACGAGCCCTTCAAAGGAATCGACGCCGAGAGCCTGCCCGCCGTGCGGGAGCATGTGCGCGAGCGGCTCCGCGACAAGGACGTCGCCATCGCCACCCACGACGAGGAGGACCTGGCCCTTTTTCAGGGCGCGGGCATTTGCCTGGGCTGACTCATCCCCGCCACGGTCGCCGTATCATGATCGGCCCGCTCGCCTAACGGCTCGGCGAGGAGCTCCGGCGACGCTGGAGACACGTTTTCAGACTTCTTGATCGTCAATCATGTGCGGGAACTCGGTCTGTTCCACGCGGTCGTTTTCCGGAAACTCCGAGCCGTAGGAGATCCGGTTGCCAAGGAACAGCCCGTTGGCGAAGAAATCCACGATCCGCCGGTCCACCGGTTCCGGCAACAGAATGCAGGCGGTCCTGTAGCGGTCGAGGAAAAGCTGGTCCTTGGCGAACGCGATCTCAATTCGATCCGGCAAGAACAACACGCCGGCCAGGTCGTAATAGCCTCCCTGCGATTGGTCGTCCAATTCGACGTGGACGGTGTTCATGTCCGGGTATTCGGGATCGTCTGCAACGCCTCGTTGAAAGGTGAACCAAGACCAGTCGGCGCCCTCCCCCGGGGTGAAGCTGATAGCGTTGGTCTCAAGTTCGTCCCAAAACCAGTGGGCTTCCCTCGCCGTCAAGTCAAGTCGCATGAATGCCTCCCTGTTCCGCACCGCAAATACTGCCACAAAACCAACCTGCCCCCGCCACAGTCGCCGTATCATGATCGGCCCGCTCGCCTAACGGCCCGGCGCTCGCACGTGAGCGCTACCATTTCCACGACTGAGCGCCCTCGCGACGCTCTCAGCCGGAAAGGAGGCCCGCAAATGGGGTGCTGGGGAGACGAGCCCTGGGAGAGCGACGGGGGCGCCGACTGGTTTGGCGACCTGATGGACAAATCGTCGCTGCGCGAATACTGGCGAGAGGGGATAGCCGCCGAGGACGACGAAGGCGAGGTCGTGTTCGCCGCCGCGTGGCTGTTTGTCCAGTTGGGGCGGGTCTACATCTGGCCGATCAGGGACTTCGACGCCGACCTCCAGGCGACCTTGAGGGCCCTCCACCGTCTGCGGGAAGACGAGCGCATGGCCGAGGGCCAACCGGTGGAATGGGAACGGCGGATCGACGGCTATATCGCGGAGCTTGAATCTCGCCTGCCGGCGAGCGGGTCAGGCTGACGGCCGCGACGGGCATCTAGGATGGCCCTATGTCCGGCCGATCGATTTGCCCGCGTTGGTGACCCCGCCGATGCCGTCTGGCGGCGCCCGTCTGTCCGCTCGCCTTGGGCAGGCGTTGGCCGGGCGGCGCTGGGCTCCGGCGGTCGCGTGGCTGCGCCGAAGGGCGGCCCAGGCGGATTGGATCGCCTGGGCGGTCGCCGGACTCGGGTTCGCCCTTTACCTGACGCTGACACTGGCCCGGTGGCACAGGCAGGACGCGCCGTCGCTGGACCTGGCGATCTTTGAGCAGGCGGTCAAGGGCTACGCGCATTTCGGGCCGCCGATCGTGGACATCAAAGGGCCGGGCGCAAACCAACTCGGCGACCATTTCTCGCCCATCCTGGCGCTTCTGGCCCCCTTCTACCGGGTCTTCCCCTCGCCGGTGACGTTGCTGGTGGCCCAATGCGTGCTGGTCGCCCTGTCGATTGTCCCTGTGACAGCCCTGGCCCGCCGGCGGCTGGGACGCTGGTCGGGGCTGGCGTTTGGAGCGGCCTACGCCCTCAGCTGGGGATTGCAGACCGGCGTGGACGCCCAGTTCCACGAATACGCCTTCGCCGTGCCAATGCTGGCCTTCGCGCTGGCCGCCGCGTTGGATCAGCGGTGGACCGCCGCCGCCCTGTGGGCTGCGGCCACCGTCACGGTCAAGGAGGACATGGGCCTGACTGTGATCGCGTTCGGGGCGGTGATGGCCGGGCACGGCTGGTGGCTCCGCCGCCGGGAGGCCGCCGCGCGGAACCGGGACGCGTGGTGGCCTGAATGCCGGGCGGGATTGTTGCTGATCGGCGGGGGTTTGACGGCTTTCGTCCTGGTGTTCGGGCTGCTCATGCCGGCTTTCAAAGGCGGCGACTGGTACTACTGGGGGAAAGTCGACCAGACCGGCGGGGCGTTGGGGCTGATCGTGGGCATTCTTGAGCCGCCGGTCAAACTCAAGACGCTGGCGCTGGTCAGCGCCGTGGTCATGGGCACCTGCTGGCTGTCGCGCTGGAGCCTGGTGGCCCTGCCCACCCTGTTCTGGCGGTTCGCCTCGACCGACTCGGCGCACTGGGGCACCATGTGGCACTATTCGATGATCCTGATGCCAATGGTGTTTCTGGCGGCGCTCGACGTGTTGGGGCGTTGGCGGGCCTCGAAACGGCGGTGGCCGCGCGGCGTTGCGCGCGTGACGGTGGCCGCGAGCCTGGCGTTCGCTGTTGTGGCGACGGCCTGGTTCCCGTTGGGCAAACTGACCAGACCGGACACTTACGCTCCCTCGCCCAGGGCGGACCAGGCGGCCCGGGTGCTGGAGCTGATTCCGGACGGGGCCTCCGTCGCCTCGGATCGCGGGCTGATCACGCAGCTCGCCACGGACCATGTCGTGTACTGGATTGGCGACTACGCCGACCGGGTGCAGCCGGACTACGTGCTGCTGGACCCGATGAGCGGCTGGAGCAACGACCCGGGCGGGGCGGAGGGCTACGCCGAGTCGGTCTACGGCGGGGATTACGAGCCGGTGGGCGGGATTGGGCCGCCGGACGACCAGACCGCCTACCGCCTGGCCCGCCGCCTCCCCTGAGCCGTCCCGGCCGCCCGCAACCGCCGCCACCAATCTGGTGCTGGCATTTCCGGGCGCGGGTTCTCAAACAGCCGTTCAGGCGGTCCGCGCGCGGGAACGCGGCAGAGAGCGCAGTCCCGCGGCCAGCGTGACGGCCCAAGCCCGGGCGCGGATCAACTCCCCGTCGTCAAGCGGTCCGGCGTAGTCGGAGACGCAGAAGGTGGCGCCGCGCCGGACGTGGGAGAAGCCCGCCCGCGCCATCAGCCGCGCGGCGGTCTTGGCGGCGGTGGACGGCGTGAAACCGGTCTTGAAGGCGGTGTCCACCGTCACAACCTTGACGTCTTCCCGGCCGTCCAGGCCCGCGATCCACTCCCGCAGGCCCGGTTCGGCCGCCTGGCCTCCCCGAGCCGCCGCGCGAGCCCGGGTGCGGGGCCTGGGCAACGAGTAATCGTGCGTCGGAGCGGCCAGGATCAGCAGATCGGTGCCGTCCGGAACGGACTGGGGCGCGTCCGCCACGGGGAGCGACTCAACGGACATGCCGCCCGCCCCGGACAACGCCTCGGCGATCGCCCCAGCCAGCGCGGTGGTGTTGCCGAAGCAGGACTCGGTGATGATCAAAGCCGTCATGAGGTCCTCCTTGCGTGCGAATGGCGGTTGACCGGGCCGCTGGGGATGACGGTAAGGCGCTGGTTCCGGTCACGGGTCGGCGCCCTGCCCGGCGTCTCACCCGTTGAGACACGGTGCGGGCGTAGGGTTGCCAGAATGAGGATTCTGATGGCGGGGGCGTCCGGAATGATCGGCCGGGCTTTGCGCGCCCAGTTGGAAACCGAGGGGGCCGAGGTCAGAGTCCTGGTCCGGCGTCCCGCCCGCGCCGCCGCCGAGTACCCGTGGGAGGGCACGGTCGGCACAGTTCCGCAGGCGGCGGTAGCGTGGGCCGATGCCGTCGCCTCGCTTGGCGGGGCCCCGATCGCCCGGTTGCCGTGGACCAAGGCGTACCGCCGGGAAATCATGGACTCAAGGGTTGATTCGGCCAGCGCGCTGGCCCAAGCCATCTTGCGGGCCGACGACCCGCCCAAGGTCTGGGTGTCCGCCAGCGCCACCGGGTTCTACGGCGATGCGGCCCCCACGCGGGCGGATTTGCAACCGGAGGCGCTGACGGAGTCTTCGCCGTCGGGTTCGGGATTCTTGGCGGCGGTGGTCCGGGCCTGGGAGGCGGCCGCGCTGCCCGCGGCCTCGGCGACGCGCCTGGTCCGCGCCCGCACCGGCATGGTCCTGGGGCGCGGTGAGGGCACGCTGAAGCCGCTCGCGGCGGCCACAAGACTGGGCTTGGGCGCCCGGTTCGGCGACGGGCGTCAATTCTGGCCCTGGATCTCCCTGCGGGACGAGGTCCGGGCTTGGGCGTTCGCCCTGCGGGACGAGTCGATCAGGGGACCCGTCAACCTGGTCGGCCCCACCTTGGCCACAGCGGGCGAAGTCACGGGGGCGGTGGCCCACGCCCTTCGCCGCCCGCACCGGCTGGCCGTCCCGGCCGGGGTGTTGCGGGCGGCCCTGGACGGCGCCGCGGAAGACCTGCTGCTGGCCTCCCAGCCAGTGCGGCCAGGCGTGCTCGAGGCGCATGGCTTCGAGTTCCTGGACCGCACGGCGCCGGCGGCGATCCGCACGGTGTTGGCCGGGTAGGGGGCCTGCGGCCCGCGCGGGCGGACCGAAAGCCCGCGCCGCCAAGGGCTCCCAGACGGTTTAGGACTCGGGCGAGGCCTTGTCCTCGGACTGGTGCACGGCATCGGCGGCGGCCTTCTTGACCGCGTCGCCAGCCTTCTTCACGGCGTCCCCGGCCTTCTTGGCGACGTCTGTGACGGCCTTGACAGCGTGGCCGGCGGCTTCGCCAACGGCTTCGGCGGCGTCTCCGGCGGCGTCCGCCATGTCTTCCTCCGGCGGGGCTTCGAAGTCTTCCCAATCCTCCTCGGCCCACGGGTCTGTCACCGGGCGGGTTTGCCGCCACAGCCAGAAGACAACCCCGGCGGCGGCGGCGCCCGCCAAACCCCACCCGACCGCTTTGGCGGCGCGGCGGCGCTTGGCCTGCCGCGCTTGCCGAACGGGGGCGGCGGCGGCGTCTGCGGCGGCGCGCGCGGCCGAATCGACGGCCGCGACAATCGCCGGCAGCGCCCTTTCGACAATGGCGTCGCGGGCGTCGTCAACACGGGGCGCCAAGGCTCGGGCGGCCTCCTCGACCTTGGGGGCGGCGGCGGTGATGCCCTTCCGCCAGGCCGCCTCGACGCGCGGCGAGGCCCATTCCCAAGCGGCGCCCAGGCGCGGGCCCGTCTTGGCGGCGATCAGTTCGGCGACGGTGGTTGCGACAGACTTGGCCGACCCGGCTAGTTCGACGGCTTTGCCGGCCCACGGCGCACCGTTCGGGGCCGGACTGGCGCTGACACAACAAGAGCGTAACTTGGCCATGGGATTCTCCTTAGAATCTGTCAAGCTGCTGCCGGGCTTGGCAACATGCTTAACCCATGCTAGGGCTATCTGCGCCCGGGCTGTCAGGCGGCGCGTGGCATGTCCGCCGCCGGGCAAGGCCTGGGCGGCAGCCGAGCCCGATCCGCCGGGGGACCCGCTCCGCGCCAGGACGTGGGAAGATGGCCAGATGCAAGCGATTCTTCACACTTCCAAAGGTGACATCCAGTTCGATTTGTTCGAGGACACCGCGCCCAACACGGTTGCCAACTTTGTCGGCTTGGCCGAAGGGTCCAAGCCCTGGCGCGACCCGGCCACCGGCCAGCCCGGCGCGGGGCCGTTCTATGTCGACGTTCCCTTCCACCGGGTCATTGACGGCTTCATGATCCAAACCGGCGACCGGTTGGGCAAAGGCACGGGCGGCCCCGGCTATGACTTCGACGACGAGATCGTCCCCACCCGCACCTTCTCAGAGCCGTACCTGGTGGCCATGGCCAACGCGGGCCTGAGGAACGGGCGCGGCACCAACGGGTCGCAGTTCTTCATCACCGTGGCGCCAACCCCGCATCTCAACACCGCCCACACCATTTTTGGACGCGTTGGCGACCAGGCCTCGCGCCAGGTCGTGGACGCCATCGCCACAACGCCCGTGGACCGCAACGACCGTCCGCTGGAGCCCGTCGCCATTGAGTCGGTGGACATCCTCCGGTGACCGATGCCGCCGGAACCGGCCCGCTCGAGGCCGACGGTTCGCGCTGTTACCGGCATCCGAACCGTCCCGCGTTTGTGCGCTGCCAGCGCTGTGGCCGCGCGGTCTGCCCCGAATGCCAGGTTCCGGCGGCTGTGGGCGTCCACTGCCCCGACTGCGTCCGCCAGGCGGCCAGGCAAATGCCGGTGGCCCGTTCGGCCTTGGGCGCGCCCATCTCCGGCGGGGCGCCGGTGGTCACAATCACCGCCATCGCCTTGTGCGTGGCGGTCTTCGTGGCCCAGCAGGCCTCCGGCGGGCGGCTGACCTCCGAGTGGGTCTTTATGCCCGCGGCGGAGTGGTATCAGCCGTGGCGGATCGTCACCGCCGCGTTCCTCCACGGCGGCGTGCTCCATCTGGCGTTCAACATGTACGCCCTGTGGGTGGTCGGAAGCTTCATGGAGCAGTTGTTCGGGCGCTCGCGGCTCGCGGCCCTGTACCTTGGCTCGGCTCTTGGGGGCCACGCGTTGGTCTTGATCTGGTTCAGGCTGGTCGAGTTCAACGGGGCCGCCGCACTGACCGGGACGCTTGGCGCCTCCGGGGCGGTGTTCGGGTTGTTCGCGGCCGCGCTCCTGGCGGGGCGTCGGCTGGGCGGGAGCATCAACGGGATCATGACCGTGATCGGCCTGAACCTGGTGCTGAGCTTCACGGTGCCGAACATCTCGTGGCAGGGGCATGTGGGCGGCCTGTTGACTGGCGGGGCGATGGCTCTGGCGTATATCCGCGCGCGTCCGTCCGAGCGCCGGCGCCGCGCGTGGGTTGTCGCGGTCGTGGTGCCCGTGGCGATCGCGGCGGTGGTGTTTTTGACGGCCTCGCCATGGTCGTGGAGCTTGGGGGCGCCAAGCTGAGCGCCGCCTTGGGTTTTCCAAAGGCACCTGTGGACAAACTGCCCCCAAATGTGGAAAAACCCCGTCTTGGCAGGCCGCTTTGGCCTTGTTCTGTGGAAAACCGCTGTGGCGGAGGAATTACAGGGATGTAGTTTTCCCCAGGCTTATCCCCACTTGGGGATGGAGCCGCCGGAGACCGGGCGACGGGCCCGCGGCGCCTGCCGCGCGAACTCCTGGGCCGGCCTGGCGGCTAGCGCCAGCCCGCGGTCATCCCAAAGCCGCCCAGAATCAAGCCGAAGCCGATCGCCAGGTTCCAGTTCCCGATTTGCCGGATGGGCAACGCGCCCTGGGAAAGGTAGTAGACAACCACCCAGACCAGGCCCAACAGCATGACGGAAACCATGACGGGGGCCCACCACTGCGGCGAGGGCTTGGGCGCCTTGGAAACGGGCGGGGCGATATAGGTCCGCTTCTTCTTGCGACGCGACCTTGACTCAGGCACCTTAGTTCTCCCTCGGATGTGGGCTCAGCCGTCTTCTTGGCGCCCGCCGGGCGCACTGGCTGAGCGGAAGTGCGGATATCTTGTAACAGGGTACTCAGACTGAGCAACGAAAGGGCAATTCGGCAGATGCGGCCACGCCGTCCCAACGCTTCGAGGACCTCAGCGCCCCGTCAGGCCCTTTCGGTCGGATTGGTGGCGGTGCTGGCCGGCTGGCTGTTCACCTGGAACGCGACCTCGGGTTGGACGTCGGACCTGCGGGACGCACCAGGACTGCGCGGCCTGGTGACCGCGCGTGACCGCGAGGTCGAGGACCTCCAAGAGCGTCAGGCCGCGTTGGCTGACGAGGTCGCCGGGCTGGTTGGGGCCGCCGCGCCGGCCCTGACCGCCCCCGCCTTGGAGGTGACGGTGGCGGCGGGCGCCGCCGAAGTCTCGGGACCGGGCTTGACCGTGACCCTGAACGACGCCGACCTGTCCCGTGGGGTCCTGAACGGCCCGTCCGCGCCCGGCGCCGACCTGTTGGTCCACCAGCAAGACATTGACGCCGTCCTCAACGCCCTGTGGGCGGGAGGGGCCGAAGTCGTGGCGGTTCAGGGACACCGCGTGACCTCCGCGACGGTCATCAAGTGCGTCGGCAACGTCATCTTGGTGGGCGGCCGGGTTTATTCGCCGCCGTACTCCATAGCCGCCATCGGGCCGGCTGGGGCGATGCGTGAGCGCCTTGACGTTTCGCCGGTGGTTCGCGCTTACCGCGAACGCGCTAGCCGGCTCGGGTTGACGTGGAGCACTGTGGACGAGGCTAAGCTGACCATCGCAGGTGACACGGCCGTGTCATCGGCGCTACGGTACGCGAGGGCGCTGGGCCCAACGTTGCAAGCAGAGGACTGAACTGGACCATGAGTTTCTTGCCGGATGATCCGGCGCCGGCGGGACTCCCGGACGGCCGCCGAACAGAGCCGGGCGTCAGCCGCCGCCAGCGCTCTGAGCAGCGCCGCAAGCGCCACGGCGCGGCGGTAGTCGGCGTGATAGGCGAACTGCTGATCACCTTGGGCGTGCTGCTTGGTCTCTACGTGGTTTGGGAGTTGGTCTGGACCGACGTGGAGGCCAACGCGGAGGCCCAGGACATCCGCCAGGAGATCGTCAAAGACCAGGCCTGGATCGAGCCGGCGGCCCCCGCCGAGGGCTCGCCGTGGGCGCCGCGCCACGACCCGGCCGTGGACGCGCCGCCGGTTGACGAGAACCCGCTGGCGGTGCCGGCCTTCGGCGACGCCTGGGGGATTATGCACGTGCCGCGCTGGGGGCTGGACTACCAGGTGCCGATCGTCGAGGGCACCGACCGAGTAAAAATACTCAATAAGGGCCTGATCGGCCACTACGAGGGCACACAAGGGCCGGGCGAGGTTGGCAACTTCGCCACTTCCGCGCACCGGACCACCTACGGCAAGCCGTACAACCGGGTGGCGGAGCTGTTGGACGGCGATTCGCTGATCGTGGAGACCGCCCAGTACTACTTCGTCTACAAGGTTTACGGCCGCGAGATCGTCAAGCCGAAGGACGTGCGCGTGATCTGGCCGGTGCCCAACGAGGAGGACACCAAGCCGACCAAGCGGATCTTGACCATGACGACTTGCCACCCCATGTTCTCGGCCGCCGAACGCTATGTCATCTGGGGCGAGTTGGCCTACTGGGCCGACAAGTCCGAGGGTCCGCTCGAAGAACTAACCGGGCAGGGGTGAACGCGAAATGTACGGTTGGCTATGGCGCTACGCGCCCGGCCCCTGGTGGGTCAAAATCATGCTCTTCGCCGCTGTGGCGGCGGCGATTGTGGCTATCTGCTTCACAACCTTCTTCCCATGGCTGTCGCCGCTCTTGCCGTTCAACCACGTGACGGTGGGGGACGAGGAGCCCACCACGGTCGAGTCCACGCAGTCGCTGGGCGGGTTCGACCTGCCCTAGGCGAACACAGCCCTCGGTCTAGGCGATGTCCACCGGGGCGCCGGGGGGGACCACCGCCGCCAAGGCGTCCAGATCCGCCATGTGGACGCGCACGCAGCCATTCGAGATCGCTCCGGCGGCGTCGATGGAGGCCTCATTGCCCAACGGGCCGTGGATCGCGGTGACCGCGTCGCCCGAACCCTGCCAGTTGTCGATCGTCTCCGAATGGGCGGACAACACCAGCACCTGCTTGCCGTAGCCGGCCGAAGGCCCCGGCTGGAGCATGGTGACGAAGAACCGTCCGGCGGGCGTGGGGGTGGCCGGGCGGCCCACTATGGCGGGCACGTCCATCACAACCTCGCCCAGCTTCAGCAGCCTGACCCGATGGGCCTCCAAGTCGACCTCTATCCGGTACGGGGTGGTTGTGATCTCGATTCCCTCGGCCGCGATCCACGCGGTCGACTCGTTGGGCCGCTGCTGCAGCCGGACCTGCAAGAAGCCGTCCACCTGGTCTATGACGGGCAGTTGGGACTGGTAGCCCCACCACTCGCCGGCCACCGTTCCGGACGGCTCGCCGCCGGGCGAGTCATAGGCGGTGACGTCGCCGGGCAACAGGGCGATCGGATAGGGGCCGTCCGGCGGCGGAGCCGGCGGATCGGACTTGTCGGCGGTCGGAACGGCCGGGACGGTTTCGGACACCACGAGAGGCACGGGGGCGGCGGGCGCCGGCCGCGGCCACCACAGCGCCAGCCAACTGAGCGCCGCCGCCAAGACCAGGACAATCGCGAGGTAGCGCCGCCATTCGCGCGCCGGCTCTTCATCGGCTGACGGATCAGTCAGCGGGATGTCGCCTAGCATGCGGACTCCTGGGGGCTTCCTAGAATTGCCGGGGCCTGGACCGGGCCCGACGAGGAGGCAGTTTAGCGGTCAAGCTGGAGGTGTGTCGCGTCCGCGACGAAGAGGGGCGCGACACACCGCTTCAGTTGGTGGGAGGGCTGGGCGGCGGAGACGCCGGATCCGGCCCGCGTGAGATGACCAAGATGATCGTGTCCCCCGCATTCAGTTTGTCGCCCGGCCCCGGTTCGGTCCGGATCACCTGGTTGGCCCCGATGTTCGGATCGTATGACCGCTGCTCTTCCACCTTCAGGCCGAGGGACACCAGGTGGGCTTTGGCGGCGTCCACATCCCAGTTGGTCACGTCCGGAACGGTGACCTGCTTCGGGGCTTCCGCGATCACGGCCACGACCGGCGAGTTTTGGAGCAGGATTTGATCCTTGGCGGGTTCTGTTCGGATGATCTTGCCGGCTTCCACGCTGTCCGAGACCTCGGTCTTCGTGTCGCCCAGGCGCAGCCCGGCCGTGGAGAGGATGTCCGAGCATTCGGCTTGGGTCTTGCCAGCGCAGTCGGGAACCTTGGTCTTGCCGGTTGAGACCAGCAAAGTCACCTCCTGACCCACTGTCACAGGCGCCTCGAAGGCCGGGTCGGTTCCAACCACCCTGTCCGCCGGCACCCTCGCGTCATCCACCGACTTGGTCGCGATGGCGGGCTTGAGGTTGGCGTCAAGCAGCTTTTTGCGGGCCTCGTCCTGGGTCAGGCCCGCGACATCCGGAACGGTCACCTCGCTGGGGCCAAGCGACACGAAGTACTTAACCGTGTCGCCGACTTTGACCGACTGGCCGGTGGCGGGGTCGAAACGGGTCACTTGCCCCTTGGGAACGCTCTCGCTGGTTTCGGGGGTGCCCTCTTCGGCCTTCAACTCGAGGTCTTCCAGCGCCGCCACGGCGTCTGCGACGCTCCGGCTTGTCGGCACCTTGGGCACCACCGCGGTGGCCGGCCCGGTGGGACCCGTGGGCCCCGGGTCCGGTTCCCGGTCGCGGAGCATGAGGATCGCGACAATGGCCAGGGCCACCACCAGCAGTCCCGCGATCACCGAAATGATGGTGATCCGCTTGCGGCGCCTGGCCCGGTCCGCCGCCTCTTGCTCCGCCACCCGGCTGGCGTTCGGCAGAATCCCGGCCTGGTTGAACGGCGACGCGCCCGGCGGGGCCGGGGGCGGCGGGAAACTGGCCGGCGGCACGGCCAAAGTGGGACTGGTGGCCGGGCTGATCACCTGGGTGGCGTCATCGGTCACGGGCATCACCGGAGGAGCCGACACCCGGCCGCCGTGCTTGGAGGCCTGCAAGTCGGCCAAGAACTCCGACGCGGTGGCGTAACGGTGGTTTCGGTCCTTCGTCAGCGCCTTGATGACGATCTGGTCCAGCACCGCCGGCACGTCCGGGGCGTAGGCCGAAGGCGGCACCGGGTATTCGCGCACGTGCTGATAGGCCACGGCCACGGCCGAATCGCCTTGGAAAGGCGGCCGACCGGTCAGAAGCTCAAACAGGACGCAGCCCGTCGAATACAGGTCGGAGCGGGCGTCCACGTTTTCACCCCGCGCCTGTTCCGGCGAGAGGTACTGGGCGGTGCCGATCACGGCTTGTGTCTGAGTGACCGAATCGGAGGTCTCCGCCAGCGCGCGGGCAATGCCGAAGTCCATGACCTTGACTTGGCCCGCGGCCGTCAACATGATGTTGCCGGGCTTGATGTCCCTGTGCACAATCCCGGCGTGGTGCGCGTATTGAAGGGCTGAGAGCACCCCGATGGTGATGTCCGTCGCCTCGTCGATTGGCAACGCGGTGCCGTCATGCATCAGTTCGCGCAGGGTGTGGCCCTCCACGTATTCCATGATGATGAACGGCAGATGATGGGTCACGCCGGCCGCGTCGGTCACAACGTCCTCGCCGGTGTCATACACCGACACAATGGCCGGATGGTTGAGCGAGGCCGCCGCCTGGGCCTCGCGCCTGAAACGAGTCTGGAAGGACGGATCCCGGGCCAGGTCAGACCGCAGCAGCTTGATGGCGACGGTCCGCCCAAGGCGGGTGTCGCGGCCGACATGGACCTCGGCCATGCCGCCGCGGCCGATCAGCTCGCCCACCTCGTAGCGGCCGGCCAGGATCCGTGGAGTGAAGTCCGCCACCGATCTACCTTTCCGTGATTGGGCCCAATTCGGGCACCGTGCTAACTATACTTACCCCGCCCTGCGTGGCGGGCGCCGCCCGTGTCGCGGTGAGCCAGACCGGCGCAAGCGGTTGGGCGTTCGCGGTGATCACCGTCAACAGTCCGATCAGGACAATGATCAGCAGTCCGGCCCCGGCCAAGATGGCCCAAAGCCAGTCGCGGAGGCGGACCCGCCGCCTTGGTCGGCCGGCCGGCGGGGAAGGGGCTTCAGTGGCCGCCGGGCCCGTCCGACCGGATTGGCCCGGTTGGCCCAGTGGGGCCGAGGGGGCCGGTGAAGCTGATTGGCCCGCTGGGGGCTCGGCTGCGGCCACACCCGGCTGGATCTGTGCGGCCGGCTGCCCAAGGGGTCTGGCCAAGTCGGCGGCCGAAGGCAAGGGTGGTAGTCCGGGCGCCGCCTGGCTCAGCGGAGACGTGGGCGGCGGCGCGTCCGGGCCCCGCCGCTGGTGCCGGCGGCCGTCCACCCCGGCTTCCCGTCCCCGTGGTCCGGTCTGCCCCGCGCCGAGAGCGGGCGCGCCCGGCGCCGTCGGTCCAGCACCGCCACTGGGTCCCGCCGCATCGCCAGGCCGCGCCGCGCCAGGTCCCGCCGCGCCGGCGGGCTGTGCCGCGCCGGCGGATCCCGCCCCGTCGCCGACCTTTGTCACGCCGCCGGGAACGGCCGCGTCGCCAGGCCCCGCCGGTTCGTCGGGTCCTGCGGCGTCGCTGGGTGCCGCGGCGTCGGCGGGTCCCGCCGCTTCGTCGCGCGCCGCCGCATCATTGGCCCCCGCCGCTTCGCCGAGGCCGCCCGGCGGGATCGGCGCGGCCGCAACCTCAGGTTTGGCCAATTGTTCGAGACTGGCCGCCGCGATTGCAGGCGGCGGACCCTGCGAGCCCGGCTCGCCGGTCGGCGTGAGGCCGCCGGATTGGCCGCCGCCCGCGGCTCGCTCCGTCTGGTCGGCGTTGGCTGGCTCCGCCACGCCGCTGGCCAGGGGGGCGACCTCGGTCGGCGCGGTCTGCCCTGGGACCGCCGCCGGAGGGGTCACCTCCCCGACGACCGGGCCCACGTCCGTGGCCGGTGCGGGCGGCGGCATGAGGGAACGGGCCGGCACGGCAGGCTGCTCGGCCGTTCTGGGCGGCCCGCCCGCCCGCCTGGAACGGGGCAAGGGCCCCTCGCCGCTGCGGGAGGCCAGCAAACGTCCCGCCAGGTGGCGGTGGGTTTCCAGGGCCTCGCCGAACAAACTCGCCAACTGGGCGCCGTCGGTTGGACGCTTGGCGGGGTCCTTGTTCAGCAGTTGCATCACCAACGCCGCGAGCGAGCGCTCAACGGTGCCGGGCAACGGCGGCGGCATGTCGTTGACCTGCGACAAGGCAATGGCGACATAGTTCGCTCCGCGAAATGGCCGCCGTCCCGCCAACGCCTCGTAGGCGATCACGCCGAGCGAATAGAGGTCGCCCGCGGGGGTGGCCGGGTTGCCCAGCGCCTGCTCCGGCGCCAAGTACTGGGCGGTCCCCATGACTTTGCCGGTGTCCGTCAAAGCCAACTGGCCGTGCGCCACCGAGATGCCGAAGTCGGTCAGCTTGACGTGGTCGGAGGGCCCCAACAAGATGTTGCCCGGCTTGACGTCGCGGTGGACCACCCCGGCGGAGTGGGCGGCGTGCAACCCGAGGGCCGATTGGATCAGGATGGGCAGCAAACGCATCGGGGCGATGATCGAATGGGCGGCCAGCACGTCGGCCAGGGATTGGCCGTCCACGTACTCCATCACCAGATAGCCGGTGCCCTCGTGTTCGCGG
The DNA here is from genome assembly GCA_031281585.1 of Bifidobacteriaceae bacterium. NCBI lineage: Bacteria > Bacillati > Actinomycetota > Actinomycetes > Bifidobacteriales > Bifidobacteriaceae > Bifidobacteriaceae bacterium. The sequence continues at coordinate 21,717 of JAITFE010000158.1, forward strand.
TAGTCGTGGACCGTCGTGATGTTCGGGTGGTTCAGGAGCGAGGCGTTGCGGGCCTCGATCCGGAGCCGCTTGAGCGACGTCTGGTCGCCGGTGAACTCCTGGCGCAAGACCTTGATCGCCACGGGCTTGTCGGCCAGGAGGTCGTGGGCGCGCCAAACCTCCCCCATGCCGCCAACGGCGATTCGCGAGACTAGCTTGTAGCGGCCGTCCGCCAGCATCAGTCCGGTCTGGGCGATCATTGGAAGACCGCCCCCAGGATGGACGCCACCATGGGCGCTGCGACTGTGCCGCCAGACCCGGACTTGCCGCGCGCGCCGCCGTCCTCCACCACGACGGCCAGCGCCACCGTGCGGCCGTGCGCCTCGCCGAAGGCGACGGTCCACACGTCGGGCGCCTGGCCGGACGCCGTCTCGGCGGTCCCGGTCTTGGCTCCGACGGTGACGCCCTCGACCCGCGCACGGGTCCCGGTTCCCTTCTCGGCGACCTGGATCATCATGTCTTTCAGCGTGGCGGCGGTGTCGGCGCTGATCGGCCGGCCCATTTCCTCGGCGGTGCCCTGGGACACCACGCTCATGTCGGCCGCCCGCTCCGACCGGACCAGGCGGGGCTTCATCTCCCGCCCGCCGTTGGCGATGGCCCCGGCGACCATCGCCATCTGCAGCGGCGTCACCCTGTCGTCGAATTGGCCGATCGCGGCCATCGCGGTCTGGGCCCGGTCCATGCCGTTGGGGAAGACCGAGGGCACCACGTACAGCGGAATGGACAGGTCCTGGCCGAACCCGAACCGTTCGGCCTGGCGGGCAAGGGCGTTCGCGCCCAGTTCCATGCCCAGCCAGCCGAAGGCGGTGTTGCAGGACACGGTCATGGCCTGCTCCAGGGTCATGACGCCGTCTGCGGCGCAGGTCGACTCGCCGAAGTTGGTCAGCTTCCTGGAGCTGTTCGGCAAGTCGAGGGCGTCCGGGGCCTCCAGTTCGCTGTCGGCCTGGTACCGTCCGGATTCCAGGGCGGCGGCGGCGGTGATCAGCTTGAAAGTCGACCCGGGCGGGTACAGGTTCCCGGCGATCGCCCGGTTGTGGAGCGGGCCGGCCGGGTCGTTCTCCAACGCCTCGTAGGCGGATTGCACAGCCGCCGGGTCGTGGACCGCCAAGGCGTTCGGGTCGAAGGACGGCTTCGACACCATCGCCATGATCTCGCCGGTCTTGGCGTCCATCACCACCGCGGCGCCCCGCGCGTCGCCCAGGGCGTCCCAGGCAGCCTGCTGGACCTGCGGGTCGATCGTCAGCTCGACCGCCCCGCCGGTCGGCTTCTTGCCTGTGAACACGTCCTGCACGCGGGTCCAGAACAAGGAGTCGGCCGTGCCCTCAAGGACCTCGTTCTCGATCAACTCCAGCCCGGATGGCGGCCCGACCACCGTCACGTAGCCGGTGACGGGCGCGTAAAGCGGGCCGCCCGCGTAAAGCCGCTGGTAGGAGTAGTCGTCGTCGACCTTCTTCGACTGGGCCAGGATGGTGCCCCCGCCCGCGATGATGGGCCCCCGGTCGCGGTCGAAGGAGTTGTAGAAGGTCCGCGAGTTGCGGGGGTCCAGCCGAAGCTCGCCCGCGGCGGCGAACTGGATCACGCTGGAGGCCACCAACAGGGCGAGGATCATGGCCGTGACCACAAGGCTGACCCGCCGGATCTCGCGGTTCACGGTCGCCTCACCGCCTCGGTCGCGATTTGGTCCGCCGGCGGGTCCGCCGCCCTCTTCTTGGGCCGCCCGGCCGCGCCGCCGGCCCGCGCCGAAGAGGCGGACGATGCCGCCCGCGCCGCTTCTGCCTGCAACACCGGCCCGATGTCGATCTCCGAGGTGGCCGGCGGAGGTCGCCTCGCGCCGTCGGAAATCCGCAGCAGCAGCGCCACCACGATCCAGTTCGCGAGCAGCGCCGAGCCGCCGTAGGCCAAGAACGGCGTCACCAGCCCAGTCAGCGGGATCACCCGCGTGACGCCGCCCACCACCACGAACAGCTGGAAGGCCAAGGTGAACGCGAGGCCGGTGGCCAGGAGCTTGCCGAAGCCGTCGCGGATGCCGATCGCGGTTCTCAGACCGCGTTCCACCAACACCAGGTAGATCACCAGGATGGCCATCACCCCCGTCAGCCCCAGTTCCTCCCCCAGCGCGGCGAAGATGAAATCGGAGTAGGCGAGCGGCGTGATGTCCGGCCGCCCCCGCCCCAGGCCCGTGCCGAACAGCCCCCCGTTGGCCAGCCCGAACAGGCCTTGAACCAACTGGCCGGAGCCGCCTCTGGCCTCATACAGCCGCTGGTCGAACGGGGTCAACCAGATCTCCACCCGGTGCTGCACGTGGGAGAACAGCCGGTACGCCGCCACCACGCCGCCGGAGAACAGCGCCAGCCCGATCACAATCCACGACGGCCGGTTGGTCGCCACGTAGATCATGACCACGAACAAGCCGAAGATCAGCAGGGACGTGCCCAGGTCGCGTTCGAACACCAACAAGCCCACCGAGATCACCCAGGCCAGCATGATCGGCCCCATGTCCCGCAGGCGCGGAAGCTGCAAGCCCGCCACCCTGGGGCCGGCCAGCGCCATCGAGTCGCGCCGGGTGACCAGATACCCGGCGAAGAAGACCGCCAGGGCGATCTTCGACACCTCGGCCGGCTGGAACGACAGCGGGCCAACGTGGATCCAGATCCGCGAACCGTTGATGCTGCGCCCAATCCACGGCGCCAAAGGCGCGACCAGCCCGACCAGGCCCAGGATCATGGCGGTGTAGGTGAAGCGGCGTAGGGACCGGTGGTCCCGCAGCCAGGTCACAGTCACCGCCGCCGCCACCAGGCCGAGCACCGTCCAGACCAGTTGCTTCGAGGCGATGGCCGAACCCGGGTCTACCCCGCGCTCCTCGTAACGCAGCGACAACCGGTAGATCATCGCCAAGCCCACCCCGTTGAGCAAGACCGCGACCGGCAGGATGACCGGATCGGCGTAGGGCGCTCTCCACCGCAGGATCAAATGCACCACCAGCACCAGCACGGTGAAGCCGCCGCACTGGACCGTCATCTGGGCCGGCAGCTCACCGGTCACAGCCAAGGCGACCTGGGCGTACGCGAAGAAAGACAACCCCAGAGCGAAAACCAGGAGCAGCAGCTCAGCCCAGCGGCCAGGTCTGGCGCCTCCGGGCAGCACGGTGGCCACGGTTAGCCTCCCGCGGAGGGTTGGCCGCCCGGGTCGTTGGTGTTGGCGGCGCCCGAACTGCCTGGGGAAGGGGCTCCTGGGGATGAACTGGGCTGCGTGGTCGCGTTGCCGGGGGACGGCCTGGCGGACTCCCGTCGGGCGGGAGGCGTGTCTTGACGGTTGGAGCGTGACTCGGCCACGGCATCGTCCACCCATGCCTCGGCCTGTTCGAGCGTGACGTGACGCTGGGAGGCCTGCTGCACCTGCTCCTGGTAGAGCTCGGTCAGGTCGGACTCCACGCTGTAGGCGGTGCGGCGGGCGACGTGGGAGAGGTCCAGGCCGAACACCTCCTGGGGGATGCCCTGGTAGATGGCCACGTTGCCGTCCGCCTCGCCCACGTAATACTGGTCCTGGCTCCACGAATACGCCCAGTAGAGGCCGGCCGCCGCCAGCGCGAGGATGGCCAGGATGACGGCCGCCCAAACCAGCCGGCGGCCCACCGGCCTGCGGCGGCGCGAATCCGGCAATCCCGGGCCGTCCTCCGGCTTGGCCGACTGCACCAAAGACGCCGCCTTGGCGGCCGCGCCGCCGCCGCCCCGCGTTGGCCGGTGGCGGTCGATCGCGGCCGCGCCCGCGACCTGGGCCGCCGTCGAGGGGACTTCTTCGGCGGGGAGGTCGTCAATGTCCAGCACGTCGGCCACAATGCAGGTGACGTTGTCCGGACCCCCGCCGCGCAGAGCCAGCTCGATCAGCAGCTCGGCGCAGTTCTCGGGTTCGCTCTCCTCAAGCAAAGTGCGCTGGAGCGTCGCCTGGGAGACCACCCCGGACAGGCCGTCGGAGCAGAGCAGCCAGCGGTCGCCGGGCTCCGCCTTGCGGACCGAGATGTCCAAGCCGCCGGACAACTCGACGTCCCCCAAGACCCGAAGGAGCAATGAGCGCTGGGGATGGCGCTCCGCCTGGTCGGGCTCCAATTTGCCGCTGTCCACCAAGTACTGCACAAACGTGTGGTCGTTGGTGACCTGCTCCAGCTTTCCGTCTCTGAGCAGGTAGGCGCGCGAATCGCCGATGTGCCCCAGGATCAGGCGGTCGCCCGTTCGGAGCAAAGTGGTGATAGTGGTGCCCAGGCCGGCCAGCTCTTGATCCTCCTCGACGCGTTCCAGCAACTCGTCATGCGCCGCCTCGACGGCCGCCTCCAAAGCCTGGGCGCCCTGGTCGGAGGTCGGCGTTTCCTCGTCCAGCGGTGCCAGATGCGCGATCGCCACCGAGGAGGCGATGTCGCCGCCCGCGTGGCCGCCCATGCCGTCCGCTACAACCAGCAAATGCGGCCCGGCGTACGCCGAATCCTGGTTGTTGGCGCGTGTCAACCCGATGTCTGAACGCACCGCGTAGCGGAGGGCTATGGTCACGCTACTTCAGCACCTCCAATGTCGTGTTGCCGATCCGGATCGACTGGCCCGCCGTCACTTCGATCGGGGCCGCAATTCTCTCACGGCCAAGGAACGTGCCGTTGGTCGAGCCCAAGTCTTCCAGCACCCAGCCGCCATTGCGAGGTACCAGTTGGGCGTGGCGTCCCGAAGCGAAGTCGTCGTCCAAAACCAAATTGGCGGTCGAGGAGCGGCCGATCACGACCGGCGCCCGGGTCAGGGGCAGCGTGGTGCCGCGCAGCGGACCGGACTTGACGACCAACCGGGTCGGGACCCCCTGCCGGACCGGCGTGGCGGCAGGGGCTGCGAGCGGGGCGGCGTGGGGCGTGACCGCGTGCGGCAGGGCGGGCGTGGCGGCGGCGAATTCGGCGGGCACGGCGACTCGCTGCCGGCGCTTTGAGTTCGGCCGGTCGTTCGGCACGGCGTCCCGCCGCCGGATCGTGGTCCCGTAAATGTCGCGGCGCAACGTCACCAGGGCCGCCAGCACGAACAGCCATAGCACCAGCAAATAGCCCAGCCGGAGCAACGAGACCGACAGCTCTCCCATGCGTCAACCTTAGTTGGGGCGGGCGTTAGTTCTCAGGATCAAAACCCAAGTCGGTGGATTCGCCGGTCCAAAAGACCACTTGGGTGCGCCCGACGGTCAACGTGTTGCCGTCCACCAGCAAAGCGTTGGTGATGCGGTGTCCCTCCACGAAGGTGCCGTTGGTGGAGCCCAGGTCGGTGGCGATCGGGCCGTCCGGCGTGAGCCGGATCTCGACGTGCCGCCGCGAGACGCCCGTGTCCTCCACGATGATGTCCGCGTCCGAGCCGCGTCCGATCACCGTGACCGGCCCGGTCAGCAGGTAGCGCTGGCCGTCTATGTCCACAATCGGGTGCCGGGAGGTGGCCGGCGCCGGCCCGGCCGGCGCGACGGCGCCCCGGACCGTCTCCGAACGGACCCGGAAGACGCCCACCTCGAGTTCGGGGTCCTCCTCGAACGTGACGGAAACCGGCCCCACAAAGGCGTAGCGCTGCGAGGCGGCGTGTTGGGCCACGCCTTCCTGGAGCTCTTCCCCCATCGCCTCCGCGCCCCAGTCCAAAATGCGGTCGAAATCTTGAGTCGAAAGCTCAATGACGAATTCGTTGGGCACCACGGCGCGGCCGCGGGCCAACACGGCCGCCTTGTCATCCAACTCGCGCCGGAGCGCCGAAGCCAGGTCCACTGGTTTCACCTCACTACGTGATGCTTTGGCGAAAGCGCCGTTGACTGCGCGCTCAACGCCTTTCTCAAACCGGTCGAGGAATGCCATCCGCTATCCCTCCCCACTGCAAGAACGTAGCCAATGGTAACGACTTCCTTCCCCCGAGCCCATAGGTCTGGCGGTCAGACCACGTCCCAGATTCCCCGTAGACGCATTTCATGCTAGCCTCATCGCTTGCGCGCGAGTGGCGGAATAGGCAGACGCGCACGGTTCAGGTCCGTGTGCCCGCAAGGGCATGGGGGTTCAACTCCCCCCTCGCGCACAACCAGCTCCAGCCCGGAGGCCGTTAGGCTCCGGGCGTCCGCGGCCCGGCTCCAGAAGGCGCCCGACCGACCCGGCGCACGCCCGCCTTTCGCGTTTAGCCGCTTTGGCCGCCCGTTGCCCGATGCCGTCTGCGGGCCCCGGCGTGTTTCCCCAGGTTGAGCTGCCGGTGGCGTCCGCCGTGGGGCGGAAACGACTGCTAAGGCAGGGTGGAAACGACTACTGCGGTAGGGTGGAAACGACTACTAGACGCTCAGGAGGGGGACGCCGCCGTGGCTTCGAGTCGCTATCTTCCGAGGATCGTGGACGCCGATCTTGCCGAGATGTTGGCGGCGCTTCCCGCAGTCGCGCTCGAGGGCGCGAAAGCGGTGGGGAAAACCCGCACCGCCGAGCGGGTCGCGAGATCGGTGTTTGCCCTGGCCAGCCGCAATGTGCTGCTGAATGTCGAGGCGGATCCGGCTGCGGTGGCCGCCGCCGCCGAACCAGTTTTGCTCGATGAATGGCAGCGGGCACCCTGGATTTGGGATGAGGTCCGGCAGTGGGTGGACCAGGAACCCCGGCCGGGACGTTTTGTTCTTACGGGCAGTTCGGCGCCCCGTGGGGCGCGGATTCATTCGGGGGCAGGCAGAATTCTGCCGATCCGAATGCGGCCGTTGTCGCTTGCGGAGCGCCTTGAGGGCGGCGGAGTGAGTCTCGGGCGGCTCTTGGGCGACGGGGAGGCCAGCCCGGTCGCGGGCGAATCAAAGCTGAGGTTGGCGGACTACGTTGACGAAATCCTTAGATCCGGCTTCCCGGCGATCCGGGACCTTCCCGTCCACGCGCGGGACAGGGCACTTGACGGCTACCTTGAGGCCGTGGTCGCCAAGGAGTTCCCCGAGCAAGGCCTGACGGTGCGCAAGCCGCAGTTGTTGAGGGGTTGGATGAGGGCCTACGCGTTGGCGAGTGGCAGTACCGCGAGCTACACCACCATCTTGGATGCGGCCACGTGGGGCGTTGGCGACAAGCCGTCGAAGGCGCAAACACTGGCGTACCGGGACACCTTGGCATCCCTGTGGCTGGTCGACCCGGTCCCGGCCTGGGACGCCGCCGGCACAGGCCTTGCGACCCCGCTGGTCAAGGCGTCCAAGCACTACTTGGCCGACCCGGCGCTGGCCGCCAGGCTGGCGGACATGACCTCGAACACCTTGTTCGCCGGACCCGGGCCGGACCCGCTGGGTCTGCAAGGCGGCTCGCTGTTGGGCCGCCTGTTCGAGTCGTTGGTGGCCTTGAGCCTTCAGACTTACGCCGCCGCTTGCGGCGCAAAGCTCTTCCACTTGCGCACGGTGTCCGGGCACCGGGAGGTGGACTTTGTGGTGCAGCGCGGCCGGTCGATTGTGGCCCTGGAGGTGAAGCTGGCGGCAGCCGCGCTGGACAAAGACGTCCGTCATCTCAACTGGCTTGAGAGCGCCCTGCCCGGTCAGGTCGCCGCCAAAGTCTGCGTCACCACAGGCCCGCGCGCCTACACCCGTCCCGACGGAGTGCATGTGGTCCCGGCGGCGCTCCTGAGGCCATAGACCCGGTCCGAAAAGCCGGGGCGTGGCGCCGCGGCCGGCAGTCGATGATGACCTCGGGCGGGGCCGTAAGACGGGCCACACGGTCCGACCGGTCCCAGTGACAGTCCGCTGTCGTTGGTCAGACTGGCCGTGCGGGAGGCCATCTTGACCACCGGGGCCCGGCTGGCGTCATTGCGGCGGTCTGGAGCGAGACAGAGTTATACCCAGAGTTTTCCACAGGGGCGAAGAAGCGCGGCAATGCCCTGTGGAAAGAGAGGTGCACCCTGTGAATAACATGGTTGAACACCTGTGGATAGAGCGGTGACCTGCGGAAACGAGGACCAGCTGCCTAACTTGACAAGGCGGCCGCCTGTGGATAAAAGGGGGCCTTCGTGCCCGGAGCCCGCTGCGCGCCAGGCTTCCTACCGACTTCGGGCGCGGCCGGATTGACCTGAAACTGGCTTCGGTGGCCGTTTGAGGTCAATCATGCCCGCCGGAGCGTGGGGCGATAACGGATCACGCGGCCGAATCAGGGCCTACAAGGCCGCCAGCTTGTCAAAGGCCGCGTCCAGTTCCGGCGAGGGCACGGCCAAATGCGGGTGGGAATCGTGGAAGCTGACGTATTGGGCAGCGCCGACCCGCCAGGGGATCTTCTGCGCGAACCCGGACGCGATCGCCCGCACCTTCGAGTTGTCGAAGACCACCGAGTGGGCTTTGTCGCCAATCAACCCGTCCAGCGCCTCCGGGATGAACCGGCCGATCATCGAAGAGGACACGTGGACCAGCGTCGGGTTCTTGACCCCCGCGGCCAAAGCCAGGTCCCGGTAGATCGCGTCCCACGGGGCGACCTCGTCGCCCGTGATGTGGAACGTGTTCCCAATGGCCCGGCGGTCGGCGAACAGCGGCACAAAGCAATAGGCGAAGTCTGAGGCGTGCGTCAAAGTCCACAGCGACGTGCCGTCGCCCTGCACAATCACGGGTTTGCCCGCCCGCATGCGCGCCACGTCGGTCCAGCCGCCCAGGGTCACCGACATGGCGGCATCGTAGGTGTGGGACGGCCGGACAATGGTGGCCGGGAAGCCCTCCCGCCGGACCAAGTCGACCAAGTAATCCTCGCATGCGATCTTGTCGCGGGAGTATTGCCAGAACGGGTTGACGAGCGGCGTCGACTCGGTGATCGGCAGGGAAGCGACAGGCTTCTGATACGCCGAGGCCGTGGAAATGAAAATGTACTGCCCACACCGGCCGGCCAGCAGCTCGACGTTCCGCCTCAGCCGGGCCACGTCGAAGGACAAGAAGTCCGCCACCACGTCGAATTCGCGCCCGGCCAGCGCCACCTGCAAGGAGCCCGAGTCCGTCACGTCCGCCTTGATCCATTCCACCCCGTCCGGCAGCGGCCGGATTTGCGACAACCCCCGCCCCACCGCGCTGACGTTCCAGCCCGCCTGTTGGGCCGCCCGCACGCACCACCATGAGATAGTCCCAGTGCCGCCAATGAACAGGACGCTTCCCTCCATAGCCGGTCCCCACTCCCTCCCGAAATCAGTCGATCATGTTCGCCGCGGCGGCCGCCACCACCGCCGGGTCGATCAGGATCCGGTGATGGCCCAGGCCCTCGGTCGTCACCAGCGTGGCGCCGGCCCAAGAGGCCGCGATCCCCTGCGCAACACGGTAGGGGGATTCCTTGTCCACCGCGTCGTGGATGACCAAAGCGTCCGGCAACAGCCCGCTCGCCCCCATTTCCGCGATGTCGAAGTCCGCCAGCTTGACGTGGGCCCGCTTTTCCATTTCCTCCGTCAGCATTCGCTCCGCCCGCTTGCCGAACCCCAGTTTGCGCGCGAACGTCTTCGCCACCGCCCGCATGTCCGGACTGGGCGAAACCAGCGTCAGCTTCTCAAACTCCGCACTCCCGTTGAGGTAGCAACGGCATGCCGCCGCGCAGCCCAGCGAGTGGGCTATCACGCCATACGGTTGCCCGATCCCGTCCGCCACCTTTTTCAGAGACCGCATCAGTTCGCCGCCGCTTGAGTGGGTTGGGCCGTGCTCTCCCGGCCCCGAGTCGCCATGCGACAGCGCGTCGAAGGACACCACCCTGAACCCGGCTCGGGTGAGCGGCTCGACGAAGGCGGCAACTTGGCCGCGCCACCCGCCCCAACCATGGACCAGGAGAACGGTCTTGGGTTCGGATTCGGCCGCAGAAGACCAGCCCGCGCGGGCCGGGCGGCCGGCGGCCGGCTGGGCGGCATCGGCGGCGGGTGAGTGGCCCTGGGCCGGCGCGGAACTGTCGGGCGCGGGCGCGGGTTGCCGGGCCGGCGGGGAGGCTGGGGGCGGCTGGGCGGCATCGGCGGAAGGGTGGCTGTGCGGCTCCCAGGTCTCGACCACCAGGTCGGAGCCCAAGACGGTGGGGATTCGGCTGATGGAGCCGGGCCAGGGCCGGTTGTCCTTGCGGCGGCCGGGGTTGCCGGGGAGCTTGCACCAGATGCGGGCCGCCGCCTTGGCGGCCAGGCGGGGCGTCAGCAAACCGCCGCCCACAAAGCCGACCCAGCCAACCATTTGGACGGCTCGCTTGCGCAGGGACGGCTTGCGGCGCGGGACGCGGGTGGGCAGGTCTAGCCGGGTCATGATTGGTTCAGACTAGTCCGCTTCGCCGACGCCGCGAAAGCCGGGATTCCGTCCACTCGCCTCCGCGAGAGCCGGATTCCGGCCGGCGGTTGCCCGCCAGAGCCCCATTCTGTCTGCTTCGGTCCCGCCGCTCGCCCGGCGGCCCGGACGAACGCGGATCGCGCTGGACAAAACGCGGCTTTCGAGGAGGGGGGGTGGATACGCCCGGCCTTTCGCGGGTGGCCTATAGAACAGACGAGGTTCGCGGGCGCGCCGACCTGGCAGAGTGACCGAAACGTGATCCTTTCGTTATCGAATTGGGGCGCGGGAGTCCAGATTGTGACGCGGGGTGGGCCGTTTTTGCGCCTCGGGGGCGCGGGCGGAGGATAGTGTCGCCGGGTGTGGCAAGCTGGGCGTTGCCGCGGCGCGGCCCAGCACCGAAAACCGCAAGCCACCACGGCCGGACCCGGACCCTCGGGCGAGGCGACCAGCACCCGAAGGAGGACCGGCTATGGCTTGGCAGCCGATTGAAGACCCGCTGGACCGCACGCGCTTCCCGGTCGACCCGTGGCGGTTGGCCGAAGTCGCGTACGACCAACGCGACATTGGGGTGACCGAGACGCTGTTCGCGGTCGGCAACGGCTACATGGGCATGCGCGGCAATCCGGAGGAGGGCCGGGTCGCCTACGAGCACGGCACCTACATAAACGGGTTCCACGAGACTTTCCGCATTCGCCACGCGGAGGACGCCTACGGCTTCGCGACCGTGGGCCAGACCATGGTCAACGTTCCGGACGCCAAGGTCATTCGGCTCTACATTGACGACGAGCCGCTCTTGCTGACCGTCGCCGACTTGCAGGAATACCGCCGCACGCTGGACTTCAGGACGGGCCAGCTCAAACGGCACCTGGTTTGGCGGACGCCGTCCGGCAAGCTGGCCAGAATTGTCACAACGCGGATGACTTCGTTGACGGAGCGGCATTTGGCGCTGATGACCTATGAGGTGACGGTTGACCGCGACGCGCCGGTGACGCTGTCCTCCGGGATCATCAACCGACAAGACGGCGAGGACGAATACCACGTCTCCGGCCCGGACGCGGGCAACCCGGCATGGGATCCGCGCAAGACCGAGACCTTCCCGGAGCGGGTGCTGCTGCCGGAGTTGGCGGAGCAAGACGGCGCCGACGGGCCGGTGTTCCTGGGCTACCGGTGCGCCAACTCGGGCATGACGGTGACGGTGGGGGCAGCGCACGAACTGGTCACGGACAACGAGTTCTCCCGGACCGACCTGGTTTCGGATGACCAGGCGGAGACCCGGTTCACCGTCAAGGCGCGGGCCGGGGTGCCGGTGCGGCTGACCAAACTGGTGGCGTATCACACGTCCCGCGGCGTCCCCCCGACGGAGTTGCGGGAGCGCTGCCGGTTGACCTTGGGCCGGGGCGCGGAGCGCGGAGCCGCCGGCCTGGCCGAGGATCAACGCCAGTTCCTGGACCGCTTCTGGGACCGGTCTGATGTGGAGGTGCTGGGGCAGGGCGCCACCCAGCAGGCGGTGCGCTGGAACCTGTTCCAAGTCCTCCAGGCCTCGGCGCGGGCGGAGGGCGTGGGCATTCCGGCCAAGGGTGTCACCGGCTCGGGCTATTCGGGGCACTATTTCTGGGATTCGGAAATCTACGTTCTGCCTTTCCTGACCTACACCACGCCGCGTTGGGCCCGCAACGCTTTGCGGTTCCGCTACACCATGCTCGATGCCGCGCGGCGGCGGGCGCTCGAATTGTCGGAAGTCGGCGCCCTCTACCCGTGGCGAACCATCAACGGCGAGGAGGCGTCCGCCTTCTACGCCGCGGGGACCGCGCAGTATCACATCGACGCGGACGTCGCGTACGCGTTGACGCAATACCTGCGGGCGAGCGACGACTTCGGCTTCCTGGAGCGCGAGGCGATTGACATTCTGGTCGAGACGGCCCGCATGTGGCAGGGGCTTGGGTTTATGCGCGAACCCGGGCGCGGCGCCCCGGTCGAGTTCTATATCCACGGCGTGACGGGGCCGGACGAATACACCACGGTGGTGAATGACAATCTTTTCACCAACGTCATGGCGCGGTTCAACCTGCGGGCGGCGGCGCGGGCCGTTTACCTGCTGAAAGACAACAACGAGGTGGCCTATGGCAAGGCCGTGGCGCGTTTGGGGCTGCGCCCGGAGGAGCCGGGCGAATGGCTGGAGGCGGCCGAGGCCATGCACATCCCCTACGATCCGTCGCTGGGGATTCACCCGCAGGACGATCAATTCCTGCAAAAGGAGCTGTGGGACTTGGCGGCCACGCCGGCCTCCAAGCGGCCGTTGTTGCTTCATTACCATCCGCTGGTCATCTACCGCTTCCAGGTCCTCAAGCAAACGGACGTGGTGCTGGCGCAGTTCCTTTGCTCGAAGGATTTCACGGCTGAGGAGAAGCTGGCGGATTTCGACTATTACGATCCGCTGACCACCGGTGACTCCTCGCTCAGCGCCGTGGCGCAGGCGATCATGGCGGCGGAGGTCGGCTACCAGGAATTGGCCCAAAAGTACTTCTACGCCGCGCTCTACGTGGATCTGAGCAACCTGCACGGGAACGCCGTTGACGGCGTGCACGTCGCCTCCGCCGGCGGAGTGTGGTCTTCGCTGGTGTTCGGCTTCGCCGGGCTGCGGGACTGGGAGGGCCAGTTGTCATTCGAGCCGCGGTTGCCGGAACTGTGGGACGGGGTCTCATTCAAGCTCGCCTTCTGCGGCACGCGACTCGGCGTGTTGCTGACGCAGGAACGGATCGAGTTCACCTTGTTGGAAGGGACCGCGACCACCGTTTGGGTGCGGGGCGAGCGCGTGGAAGTCGGGCCCGGCGGCCCTGTGGCCGTGCCGTTGGCGGATCAAGGCCCGCGCCTGCTGGGCGCGCCCACGGCGCGCGACATCACGGGAGCCGTCAGGGCGGACGGTTCGGTCATCACCGCCACGGTGCCTACCCCGGTGGGGGACTGACGCTCGGGCGGCGCCGTGACCCCGGGGCCGTCGGGGTGCGGCTTTGCGGGACAGCGGGGCCGGGGGAAGTTTTAGGTGAAAATGTCGTCTTGTCGGCCAGCCTAAATGGCCGCGGAGCGGCAATTCGTGTCAATGTTGACCCCATGGTGTTTGGCAATTCCCCAACTGCGGCAACGCCGGAGGCAGACGACTCGCTCGCCATAACCGTTGTCGTGGTGGACGATCACCCCGTGGTGCGGCGCGGCATGGTGGATTTGCTGCGGGAAAGCCCGGATATCGAAGTGATCGGCGAGGCGAGCACTGGCGAGGAAGGCGTGCGGGTGGTCCGCGAGACGGCACCGGATGTGGTCATGATGGATTTGGAAATGCCCGGCAGAGGCGGCATCTGGGCCATTTCTCAAATCCTGGCCGACTCGACCCGTGCGGGAGCGAACACGCAGGTCTTGGCCGTGACGGTGTTCGAATCGGACGCCCGCATCAAAGAGGCCATAGCGGCGGGGGCCGCCGAATACCTGATCAAAGCCAGCCGCCCGGAGGTCTTCGCCCAGGCGGTGCGGCGGGTGGCGGCGGGGCGCGCCGTGTTGACCGCCGAGGTCAAGGCTGCTTTGGCGAACCGCAAAGGCGGCTTGTCGAAAAGGGAGACGGAAATCCTGCGGCTGGTCGCCAAGGGAATGTCCAACATTGAAATCGCGGAGGAGCTGTACGTGGCTCCGTCTACCATCAAGACGCTGCTGACCAGGATCTACATGAAACTAGACGTGGCCGATCGCGCGGCTGCCGTCGCCGAGGCGCTGGCCCGCGACCTGATCTAGCGGCCGGGTCGCCGCGCCAAAGTCCCCCGTTTGGGGGACGCGAACATCTGTCCGGGTGCGTTTCAGTGGATGCTGATTGTTTGTGACATGGCGAAAGGCTCTTGGGGTGTTGGCGGTCGCTCCCGCCGAGCCGCGCCGCGGTGCCAACCGGGAGGCGGTGAACCCGAACGTGGAAGGAGCCCCGAACGCGGGCGGCCTGAACGCGGAGCACTCGGTCGCAACGGACGGCCAACGCTGCGACGTGACGCGCAGCGTCACCCTGGGCGGTTTGGACGCCAGCTTGTGCGTGGATTCGGCGGCGGCTCGCCACGCGGAGGGGTGGTCCTCTCTGGTGACCGTGACAGCTTGGCGGGAGGCGGCGAGCGCCCAAGCCTCCGGCCACACGGCCCCAAAGCTGCTGCCGCCGCATCTTCCCCCGCGCGCGGGTTTGACGCCGGGGTTCGCCGCGGTCACGGTCGAGGTCAAGGGGATGGGCGGGGACAAAGCCGACGCTCCCCGTGACGGGATCCTGGTCGAATTGCGCGGCGGCGGCCGGTTCGCCAGGACCGCGTACACCAACGAGGAGGGCTGGGCCTTCTTCTTGGTGCAGCCGTCCGCGACCGGCGGCGACTATCAGGCCAGGCTGTTGGGCGGACACGGGCCGGGAACCTATGTGGCGCCTGGCGGAGCCGCCAAACCAACCCAGGCCGTCTCAACCCTCGCCCCAGGCGCGGACCGGCTGGTGACCTTCGAGGCCTACGACCTGGCCGCCCGGCTGCGGGTCGACGTGGCCAATTGGGACGGGATCGCCCGGCCGATCACCCTGTGGGCTTCGGCCGGGGGCGCGGCAGTCGGGGCCGCGCAACAGTACAACGGCGCCGCCGTCCTGTTCGACCGCCTGTATCCCGGCGCGTATTCAGTCGAGTTGAGCGGCGTGCCCCCTGTGGCCGTCACCCTGGCGGCGAACGAGACAGGCGAGGCGACCCTGGTGCTGGCGTGAGCCCCGGTCGCTCTTCGACGCGGAGCGCCGCCCGCGTCATGCGGCCTGGACCGGACCGCCAAGAAGGCTCAGATTCCCCCATTTGGGGGACGCGCGAATCCGCCGAAGGCGGTTGGCTAGTAATCACCCCGTTCGTCCAGAACACCTCCCAAGGCGCCCTGAGACGATCGGCGTTTTTCGGGTGCTGATAGCGGTCGGGTTGGGGTCCTTGCCGCAAAAGGGGCCTGGCGAGCGCGGCGGCCTTAAGGGCCGCGCGCGGCCAGACGGCGTTACCGAAAAACGCGGGTCTCAATTGGGCGGTGGTCGGGACGCACGGGGTCATTGACCGAATTGGATTATTCGAGTTTCCAGGGCTCGAAGTACGGACTGGGTCACTTCCTATGGTGTGTGCCGCCCCCCGTTTGGTTCAAGGACTGGTCAATGGGGTACCGGTCCGGCGCGCGCGCTCGCTCGGCGGTTGGGGGTGCGGATTCGCTATAGCAGCGGCGCAAGCACACGCTAGCCGGGCCGCCGGGCCGGTACCCCAAACTTCCCCGGCGAGCGGGCCTCGCCACAGCCGCGCCGCCGGCAGTTGCCTGAAGGGCGGTATTCCCCACCATTTCCCGGGATTTACGGATTGGCGGCCCGTCAACGCGCTGGCCTGGGCCGTTGCGCCTAGCTGTCCCCCATCTGGGGGACGCGCCGCCAAAGGGGCCCCAGGTTGACTCAGGGGGAGTTTCCGTTTTCATGCCCTCGTGAAAGGTAATCCTCTATGTTGCGAAGGCGCCGTCCCCGCTCGACGGCCACGCGAGCCAGCGCCGGGGCTCCGGCGGAGTCTCTTGCCGGAGTCGTCCGACCCAGAGAAGCAGAGGTGTAGGCCATGTCCACGCGTTGGAGCAGGGCGTTCCGGGCGTACCGGGCGCTCTTGGGAGCCGGGGCGGCCGTGGCGCTGGTGGTCGGGGTGGGGCTGGTGGCCAACTTGACGGCATCGGCGGATGAGAACGACGGGGACGCGCCGAACGTTGTGCTGCGGGAGGCGGAAAAGGGGACGGCGCCGTTCGCGGCGACGGTCGGAGAGCCGCTGGCGTGGGGCTTTCAAGTCGAGCCCGCGGACGCGGCGGGATCCTTGACCTTCACGTTGACCAGAGACGACGGCGTGGTGACAAGCCACCCGGCGACCCGCGCCGGGGCCGGTTTGACCGTGAACATCCCCGCCGGGACCCTTCAGCCCGGATATTACGACGTGGCGGCCGCCTTCCCCGGCGCGTCAGACTGGACGGGGGCGGTGGTGCTGGTGGACGGGCTGGTGGACCAGGACGCGACCCGCCGCTTCGGCGTGGACGCGGGGCTGACCTGGTCGGAGCACAGCCTGGCGCAGATCCGGCAAGAGGCCCAATGGATGCGGGTGCTGGGCTTGGGCTCGGTCCGGGACCGGTTCCGGCTGGCCGAGTTGGAGGCCGCCGGCACCGCCAGCTGCGAAGGCGAAGTCCGCTGCATGGACAACGTGGCTCGGGTGCTGGCAGAAGACGGCGGCTTGGAGGTCGTGACGGTCAGCAACTCCGCCGGCTACCGCGCCAGCGTGGTCCAGCCCTACAACCTGGACGAGGCGTTCGCGCAGGGCAAGATGCTCGCCACCAAGATGTGGCCCCACGTCACTTCGATCGAGGTGGCGAACGAGCCGGTCCTGTCCCAATTCTTCTCCGGCCACCCGTACCAATACGCGTCCGTGTTGAAGTTCTTCGCCGCCGGGGTCAAGTCGGTCCACCCGGAAATGCGGGTGCTGACCGGCTCTTACACCCCCATGAACACTGAGGGCTACCGGTTGAAAGACCGGACTGGCGCGCTGTACGAGCAGGAGGTGTTGGGGAACAACACCGCGGACTCTTTCGACACCCGCAACGAGCACTGGTACCCGTCCTCGCCCCACCCCAACGTGGGCTGGTTCGACGTGGACAAGCTGGCAGGCGGCACCCCCCAGGTGGACGTGGGCACAAAGCGAGCCATTGACCAGGCTGGCGGCGTTGGCGACAAGCCGGTCTGGATAACGGAGCTGGCCGACTCCTACAAGCCGACCGCCGGGGGCTTCGACTTGGCGGCGGAGGAGAAGAAGGCCGCCGAGCGGGTGGTCCAGTCCTACGCGGCGGCGTTCGCCGGGGGGGCCGAAAGGGTCTACGCCTTCTACTGGCAAACCCTGTTGGAACAGTGCCCGCAAACCAGCAACACCGACGTGTGCGCGGCGGTGTGGGGGCTGACGCGCAACGAGAAAAGCGACACCTACCGGGACGGGCGCTCGCAGGTGTTGTCGCCGCGTCCGGCGCTGGCCGCCACGGCGGCGCTGATCCGCCACGTCCAAGACAAGCAGGTTGTGAAAGTCGAGACCACCCAAGGGGCTGGCTTCTACACCGGCACCACCGTTTACTTCGCCGACCAGACCGCCGTCACCTGGGACGGCTCCAAGACGCTGGCCAGCTTCGGCCCGGACGCCACGGCCAAGAACATGTACGGGCGGGCCGTCGACGCGCTGGCCCCCGCCCGGACGGCGTTTGAGTCCTACTCGCCGTTCCTGGTGTCCGGGGTGACCTTGGACGGGAACTCCGTCCCGGTGACCGCGCCCGGGTCCGGCGGGGAGGCCTCGGCGCAGATCTCGGAGGGCGCTCAGTTCCGGCTGGGGTCCGGCGGAGTCAAGATCAACGGGCAGGACCCGCCGCCGCGCACCGCCTACAAGAACCCGGTGCCGGAACCGCAGGGGATTGACCACGAAGTCGACAGGGAGGCCGTGCTGGGCGTCAAAGCCGGCGACGTGCTCACCCTGGACGTGCAAGCGCGGGCCGGGGCGGACAACCTGGACGTGTCGGGCGACCCGGACATTCGGTTCGCGTGCCAGGCCGGGCCGGGGATCGAGGTCGACCAGACGGCATCGGCGGCCATATCCGGCGGCTACCGCTGCCAGTTCAACGTGGTGGGGGACGTCCCCGGGCACGTCCAGACCTACGCGGACGGGATCTACACCTGGTCGGTGCCGGGGTTCGTCTCCGCGACCGCCGCCTGGGACGGGCTCGAGGACCGGGTGAGGGTCGGCCTGACCGGCCGCGCGGCCGGCGAGTTCAAGATCGCCGGGTCCGCCTACCTGGGCCAGACGGTGGGGGTCCAAACGGACATCGAGGGGATTGCCCACTACCGCTGGTACGACTTGGAGACGTCTGACAGCCAGTGGATTGGCGAGGGCCCCGAGTACGCGGTGACGGCCAAAGACCTGAGGAACGGCGGCTTGGAGGGCCGGCGGATCACGGTTGTCGCCTACGAAGCCGTTGGGCGGGCCTTGGCGCAGGACTGGGTGCAGGTCACCCACTCGCGGTTGAAGGGCTGGATCGCCGCGGCGGACTTGACTTCTCCCGAGCCCGGCAAGGTGCGGATCGCCCAGGCGTGGGCGTTCGACTGGCAAGCCCTGGCCGGCGTCTCGCGGATGGTGGCGACCGTGGGGGCGACCTGTGAGAACGCCGACCTGAGCCAACGTTACGGCTTCAGTTCGCCATACGCGGCAAACAATTCGACCTGGAAGGTGGCCGGGGAGTGGTATCCGAACGTCGTGGGGGGCGCGTACTACTTCACGAACCTGACCATCCCGGTGGCGCAGCGCGGAGAACAGGCAGTGCACTTGTACGCTGTGCCGTCCGACTGGGGTGGGACCTGCGACGGCCTGGTGGAGTTCGACGGCGGCGGGAAAGCCAAAGTGCTGGACTTGGGTGCCGTGCAGGTGGCGGACGTGTTGGCGAATTGCGCGAACTCAGCCGGCGGGGGCGACCAACTGGTGGTCCGGGTGCCTGCGGCCGAATCGGCCGGCGCCTGGGTCTGCCCGCTGCCGGACGGCCAGCAGGCGGTCACGATCAGCGCGATGGTTGATTCGACCCTGGAATGGGCGGAGGGGTCGCTTGACGTGCGCTTCTTCGACGCCAACGGCGATGAGCTCAACGTCCGCGGGGCGGCGGGCGGCCGCGAGGCGAAACTGTCGGCGAAGATGGCCCAGGTCGGCAGCGTCCACCGCTACCGGGTGGGCTCCTGGTTCGGCCAGTTCGATAGCCTTCGGCTGGACGAATCAGTGCTGGTCCCGCAAGACGCGGCGACGGTCAGGCTGTCTGCGACGGTCAAATCGGAGGCGCAAACCCCCAGGGAGGGGACGCTGACGCTGTCAGACGTGGCGGTGCGGCCGGGCGTGGTGCTGGACCCCGTCGGGGAGACATTCGGCTCCCAGTCCTACAGCTTTGAGCAGACCCTGTTCCGCCGAGGCGAGGCCTCCCCCTCCTGGAGCTTCGAACCCGTGCCCGCGGTGTCCGGAACCCTTGAGTTCCAGGTCAAAGATCTCGCCGGAGAGGAAGTCGCCGCCCGGACCGTCACGCGGACGGCCGCCAGCGGAGACTCTCCGATCAGAGTTCAGGGCGGTGGCCTGGACCAACTGGGCGTGGGGTATTACACCGTGGCGGCGCGGTTCAGGGGCGCCGGAGGCGAATGGGGCGTGTGGGACAGCTCATTCGCGGTGCTCCCGGCCGCAGAACCCGTCGTTGACCAGCGGTTTGGCGTTGACGCGCAACTGAGTTTCCGGTCTTCCCCGGCCGAGGTTTCGCGCCGCTCGGCCGCCATGCTGGCCGAACTGGGCGTCGGCTCGGCCCGCGACCGGATGGCCTGGGGCGAGGCGCAACCTGATTGCGCAGACTGGAGCGAGCCCGGCGGCGGCCGTGCCAAACTGGTCAACGCCGAACTGAAAGCCGTTGGCGTTGAGGACGTGCAGCTGTTCGAGAGCTCTCCGGCGTGTGCGCGGCCCGGGGCCAACCAGGACGCCACGGCCGCGCCCACCGATTACGACGCCGCCTATTCTTACGGCCGCGCCTACGCCGAGTGGGCGCTGGCGAACGGACAACGCTCGGTCGAGGTGTGGAACGAGCCGAACGCGACCGCCTTCTTCAGGGGATACGCGTACCAGTACGCGAGCTTTCTGAAGGCGTTCGCGGCTGGCGTCAAGTCGGTCGCGCTGAAGCCGGGCCAGGATCCGGTCCGGGTGGTCATGGGCGGTTCGGCGGATTATCCGGGGCTGTTCATGGAGGAGGTCTACGCCAACAACGCCGCTCCCTACTTCGACGTCCGCAACCAGCACTTTTACCGGGGCAACCCCTTCAACTCCGGCGAACCGACGGACCTGGTGGAGTTCCGCTTGGCGGACCCGTCCGCTATGACGAACCCGTGGCCGGCCATGTCCGCGTCGATCGCCCAGGTGGAGGCGGCGGCCGGCGTGGCCGCCAAGCCGGGCTGGCTGACGGAGACCGGTTACGCCGTCAACCGGGACGCCGCCGGCTCCTTCGCCGCAGACGAGCTCAAACAGGCCGAATACCTGGTCAAGAGCTACGCGCAGGGGTTCGCCGCCGGGTACGAGCGGGTTTTCGAGTTCGCCTGGCAGGAGCACAACGAGCCCGATCACGGTTCCTTCGGCATTGTGCGGAAGGACCTGTCCCCGCGCCCCGCGGCCTTGGCGCTGGCCGTCCTGACCGACCACCTGGCCGGCGCCAAGGTGGCGGCGACCGTGACCCACGGCGAGGGCGGCCGGACCGTCTACTTCCAGCGGGCAGACGGCGCCTACGCGGCGGTGACGTGGGGCGGAGGGGCAAACCTGCCCGCCGATGCCGTCGTGGCAGACGTGTTCGGACGTGCGGCCAGCGTTGCGGCCGCCACCCGGACGGGCGCGGCCCCGTACCTGGTGACCGGCATTGCGCAACTGCCGGGCGGGGTCGAGTCGGTGAGCACGCCGACGGCCGCGCCCGCCGCCGCCGTGCCGGCCGCGCACCTGGAGGTCGCGGGCGTGACCGTAGGCGGCGCGGCGCCACCCGTCCCACAGAGCGGGTCCACCCGCAACGCCGAGGTGACGGCCGGGGTGGGCGATGAAGTCACCGTGGCGGCGCGCGCCTGGACCGCGCAGCGGGATGACGCGAGCGGCTTGGTCCAGGTGGCATGCGAGGCGGGGCCCGGCCTAGAGGTGTTGGGGCAGGCGTCGCCAACGGCGGTGGCGGGCGTGTTCACCTGCCGCTTCCGGGCGGGGCTGGCGACCGGGCAAAGCGGCTATGCGGTGGTCAAGACCGCCTCCGGGGGCGGCGACCTGGTGCGAGTGGCATTGCGGGGCGGGCCTCCCGCCGGGTCGTTCGCACAGCTGGGACACGTGTTCGCGCCCGGCGACCAGTTGCGGTCGCCAGACGGCGGGACTGTCTTCACCTGGCTGGAGAACGGCAAGCTTGAGTTGCGCCAGGACGGGCGTGAGACGTGGCGGGCGGACACCGACGGCGCCACCAGATTGGTTTTCTCCAACGGCGGCAACTTGGTGCTTTACAACGCCGACGGCACGGTGCGCTGGGCCACGCACGGCGGGGACGCTCAGGTCGCCTGGCTGGCCGTGTTGGACGACGGCTCGCTGGCGTTGCTCGCCGATTCGGGCGAGGTCCGCTGGCGCCTGGGCCCGGTCACGGTGACGATCGCGGCCGCGAACGGCACCCCGGAGGCGGGCTCCGCCGACGCGGCGGCCCCGAGCACAGTCGCCCCCGGCACCACCTTGGCCGCCGTCGGCGGCCACCCATCCGCCACGGCGAACACCCAGACCCAGCTCTTGTGGCGGTGGTACCGGAACGACTCGGTGATTGACGGCGCGACCGCGGCCACCTACACGGTGACCCAAGACGACCTGGGCAAACGTCTCAGCGCCATGGCAGTCACCTTCTGGCCCAACCATTACGCCGCCTACGCGCGGTCGGCTGACATGACGGTCGCCGCCGCCGCCCCAGTCGCCTCCGGGCTGAACAAGGGCGTCAATCTGGCCCAATGGTTCCAGCCGACCGATGTGGACGGGGACGGCGGCGTGGAGTGGCCGTTCCTGAATCCTCCCGGCGACCCCTACCCGTACGCAGAGGCCGACTTCGACGTGTTGAAGAACCTGGGCGTGGATCATGTGCGCCTGCCGGTGAGCTTTGACCAGCTGGCCCCGGCGGGGGACGACTACCAGATCGATTCGCGCTTGTGGGGTCCGTTGGACGGGGCTATCAAGTGGGCGAATGACCGCGGTATCAAAGTGGTGATCGACTACCACCCCGTGAACGCGCCGCCGTTCACCGAATTGGCGGAGGGCCTGCCTGCCATCTGGCGCCAAGTCGCCGAACACTACAAGGGTTACCCGGCCCATTCGGTCTACTACGAGATCCTGAACGAGCCTGACCGGGGCATCGCGGCGACGGCGGCCGATTGGGGCGCCCTGCAGGAGGCCGCGGTCGCGGAGATCCGCCAGGTGGACCAGACCCACACTGTGGTGGTGACCCATGTTCTGAGCGAAAGCGGGAACCTGGTCAACCTGGCGGACGCGCTGCCCCGCTATGAGGACAAGTACCCGGGCCCGTTCGTTTACACTTTCCATTTCTACACGCCCGCTTTGTTCACCCACCAAGGGCTGCGGGGATGGACGCAACAGATCGAAATGCCGTTCCCGCTGGACCCGGAGGCCGAATGGCCGGCCACTGCGCCGGCCGGCGTCACCGAGGCGGACAAAGCACTGTGGGCGACCTACCCGGAGAACGCCAGCGTGGAGTACCTGACGGCCATGATGGACGCGGTGGTCCAATTTGCGCGGGACCGGAACGTGCCGGTGTGGTGCGGGGAGTACGGCCTTTACTGGGCGGCGCCCGAGGATGACGCCCTGACCTGGTTGAGGACCGTGACCGAGTTGTTGGAAGAGCGGAACATAGGCCGCGCGGTCTGGGACTACACGTACGGGTTCGGCATCTTCGATTGGAAGACACGCACCCATGACCCGGACAAACTCAACCTCAAGGCACTCGACGCGATCGGCTTCAACCCGCCGTCAACCTGGCCAAAGTCAGAGCCGCCGGTTTCAGGTCCGGGACTGACGCGCCTTGAGGTGTCCAATTCGACGGTCACGGCGTACGTGACAGACGGGGACGGCGCCGTCTTGCCGGGCCGCGAAGTCGCGTTCTCAATCCCCCATGGCGTCACGGCTGGCTTGACTTCAGGTCCGGCCTTCGTGTCCGTGACCACGGACGCGCAGGGTGCGGCGGTGCTGGCCCTGTCCGGGGCGCCTGGGTGGTACTCGGTCAGCG
This sequence comes from Bifidobacteriaceae bacterium, assembly GCA_031281585.1. NCBI lineage: Bacteria > Bacillati > Actinomycetota > Actinomycetes > Bifidobacteriales > Bifidobacteriaceae > Bifidobacteriaceae bacterium. The sequence goes on from JAITFE010000158.1 coordinate 44,865, forward strand.
CGGTGGTGGACGGCGTCACGATCACCGAGGGTTCGCCCGCGCGGGTTGTGTTCGGGCCGGTAGAGGCGGTGTGGCCGGAACCGGGCGGAGACCCCGCGCCGTTGGATTCCGGCTTGCACAAGGGCGTCAGCCTGCATCACTGGTTCCAAGGCGTCGATCTGACGGGCGACGGCGTGCCGGACTGGCCGTTCTTGGATGAGCAGTCCCACCTGAACCGGTACACGGAGGCCGACTTCGACACGATGCGGAAACTAGGCATTGACCATGTGCGCATCGCGGTGGACTTCAACGGAATGTCTTCCGCCGAGAACGGCTACGAGTTGGATTCCCGGCTGTTGCCGGCCCTTGACCGGGCCATCGGCTGGGCGTTCGCGCGCGGAATCAAGGTGGTGATCGACTACCACCCCAAGACGACCATTGAGTTCACGGACTTGACGGACGGTTTGGCGCCCATCTGGGAGCAGGTCGCCGAGCATTACGGGGACTACACGGCCTATCCAACCGACATGCTGTACTTCGAGGTCCTGAACGAACCGGTCCCCCCGCAGGGCAGCGCGTCGCGCGCGTCGACCAAACTGTGGGGCGAGGCGCAGGAAGACGCGGTCCGGGCCATTCGCGGCAAGGACAAGCTTCATCCGATCATCGTGGGCCATGTCGCGGGCAACTCCACATTCTTGTTCGACGTGCAGCAGTGGACCCAGGACGTGGAGGTCCTGCCGCGCTACGAGGACCTGTACACGGATGACGGGCCGATCATTTACACATTCCACTTCTATGAGCCGGGCATTTTCACCATGCAGGGCACCCCCGCCACCTCTGCGGGCGTGCTGGCCGGCATGGGCATTCCGTTCCCATGGGATCCGGCCCGCTGGCCGGAGGAGGAGCCCCAGGGGTTGAGCGTCTACGGCCACGACGACTGGACGCGTTACGCGGAGAAGGGCACCGTCGCCTATCTGGCCAAACGGCTCGACACCGTGGCGTTGTTCGCGAACATGCGCGGTGTGCCCGTCTACGCGGGCGAGTACGGCGTGTACGGGGGGGAGGCGCCCCGCGCCGACCGTCTGACCTGGCTCAGCTCCATGACCAAGCTCCTGGAGGAACGCAACTTGGGTCGCGCCGTGTGGAGCTACAACGGCGCGTTCGGCCTGTTCGCGGACTTCAAGGGCGGTGTTCACGACCCGGCGCTGCTTGATTCGGAGGTCGTGGCGGCGGTTGGCCTGAACCCGCCGGAAAGCTGGCCGGCGGCTCTGGACTTGGAGGCGATCCGGTTGTCGTTCCAGGGTTCGTCGGGTGTGGTCGATCCGGCGTCCGGGGTCCACGCCGCGTCGGTGGCGGTGACGGACGTGGCGGGTTTGCCGCGGGGCGACGTGGAGGTTTCGTTTGAGTTGTCCCCGGCTGCTTCGGCGTTCTTTGTCGACCCGGCCACGGGCGGGCGTCTGGACGCGAATCCTTTGGCGATGGCGTCCTCGGCGTTGGGCGTGGCGGCGGTGGCGGTGTCCGCTGACGCGTCCGCGACGGTTCATCTGATTGTGCGGATCGGCTCGGATGTGGTCGGCGAGGCGGATTTCTCGTTCGAGGCCGCGCCCGGCCCTTCCCCGAGCGCCTCGGCCAGCCCGGAGCCAAGTCCGGAGCCCAGCCCGGATCCGTCCCCAAGCCCGTCGGCGAGCCCTTCTCCTAGCCCGTCCCAAAGCCCGGAACCGCTGGTCTGCGCCGGACCCGTCGGCGAGTTGACGGCATCGGCCTCGGAGCCGTCCCAGGCTGTCACCTCGGCGGCCGTGGTCTGCCCCGTGGACGGGTTGGCGGCCGTCCGGCTGAACGCCCGGTTGGGCGGCGACTTGTCACGCTTGCGCGGCGAGGTCGTGGTGACCTTCAAGAACGCGCAGGGCGCCACGGTGGGATCGAAGGTGTTCGGGCCTTGGATTCACTCTTTCGCCGGGCTGGACTGGTCTGACACGTTGCCGGTTCCGGCCGGGGCGGCGTCCGTCTCGGTGGCCGCGCGGGCCACAGCCGCCTCCAGCGGCGCGATCTCCGGCACGTGGCGGGTGGCGGCGGTGGAGGCGCTGCCCAGCACCCACGTGGCGCCCGCCGGCGACCAGCCCGTCGCGATCACCGCAGGCGAATCCGCGACTTGGGCCTTCAACGTGACCCCCGCGTCCGCCCGCGGCCCGCTCGAGGTCGTTTTGACGGACGTGGACGGCGTGGAGGCGTACCGCGCGTCGGCGGTCCGCGCCGCCGACGGGTCCACCGCGGTGACCGTGCCCGCGGTGGCGCAGGGCTACTACGACGTGACGGCGACGTTCACGGCATCGGACGATGCCGTCGCCCGGGGTTCCTGGACCAGCTCCCTGACCGCCGTGCCCGCCGGGGAGGTCCCGCAAGAGGCGCGGTTCGGGTTGGACGCGGGTCTGTCGTGGCCAAACGCCGCCGCGTACCGGGACGGGCGCTCCGCGTCAATGATCGCGAAAGCCGGGGTCGGCAGCGTCCGCGACCGGCTGAGGTGGGCCGACGTCTACGACTGCCAAACGTGGAACACGCAGGGGCGGTATCTGGGCAACAGCGCGGTGCGGACCTACGGCGCGGTCGCGGAAGACTTCGTGGACAACGGGTTGGCCGTGGTGCACGTGTTCCAGGACGCGCCGGCGTGCGCCCGCCCCGGCGGCGCCGCCGAGCCCAACATCCCCTTGGACTACGCCCAGGTGTACAAGTTCGGGCAGGAATACGCCCGCAATTTGGGGCCGCTGGTGGAAGCGGTCGAATACTGGAACGAGCAGGCCGGCTCATTCTTCAACGGGCGGCCGTTCGAATACGCCTCCGGCCTGAAGGCGTTCACGGCCGGGGTCAAGTCGGTCCGCCCGGAAATCCGCGTCCTGATCGGCTCATCCGGCCCGGTGGGCCGGTATGAGACTGAAACCTACGCCAACGCCGTGACCAACGACTTCGACACGCGCAACCACCATTTCTACGGCTACGCCTCCGGCGGGAACACCGGCCTGACTGAGTTCGCCGCGCAAAACAAGACGCAAGAGGCGACAACCGCGGCCGGCCTGGGTGCCCCGGCCGCCGGGCTGACCGACAAGTCCTTGTGGCTGACGGAGACCGGGGTCGACATCCACGCCGACGCGGCCGGATCCGAACGCCCATCGGAAAAGCTCCAGGCCGAACGCTTGGCGCAGACCTACGCGGAAGGCTTCGCGGCCGGTTACGAGAGGGTCTTCGTCTTCTACTGGCAGGAACTGCTGGAGGGGAACTCGTACCTGTGGGGAATCACGCGGGACGATTTGTCGCCGCGCCCCGCCTACTACTCGCTGTCCCTGGTGACGCGTCATCTGGCGGGGATGTCGGCGGCGAAGATCGAAACCCACGGCTCCGGCAAGACGGTGTATTTCACGTGCGACAACCCGGAGGCGAAGGGCGCCACCTGCTCGCAGGGCGAAGTGCGGGCCGTGACCTGGGGCGGGGGTGTGACGCTGCCCGCCTCCGCGCAGGTGATGGACGTGTTTGGGCGTGTGGTTCCGGCCGCTCAGGCTTCCGCCGAGGGCGCGGGCACCTATCTGGTGGGGGGCTTGACCGCCGTCCCGGCGGGGGCCGCGCCTGTGACGGTCCCGCAGTCGCCCGTCGCGACCGGACCGGCGCCCTTGCGGCTCCAGGTGCAGCGGATAGTCGGCGACGGGAGGATCACCACGCTGACCGGCGCGACTGCGCATTACGACTTCCTGGTCTCCACCGGTTCCGTCATCGACATGGTCCTGGCCGCGCGCGACGCGGCCGATTCGGACGTTTCCGCGTCCACCACGGTGACGTGCGGCTATCACACCGGCTTCACCATCCTGTCAGACGTGAATCCCCAGCCCGTGGACGGCGAGTTCGTCTGCCGCTACCGGGTCGACCTGCCATGGGCCACCGGCGGCTGGTCCAGGATCTGGGCCCAGGCGGCACGCGGGGAAGGGGCCGCCCAAACAACCGACCAGGCGGCGGCCTGGATTGTGGCCGGACCGCCGGAGGGCGCCTTCTGGGCGCCTGGTCGAACGTTGGCCCCGGGCGACGCCATCACCTCGCCGAACGGCCGAGTCAAGGTGGTTTGGGAGGCGGACGGCCGCCTGGTGGAGTACTACGACGGCGCCGAGGTCCGGGCCACGCCCACCGCCGGCGCCGCCAAGGCGGTCTTCCAAGCCGACAACGACTTCGTGATCACGGACCAAGCCGGCGCCGTGTTGTGGCGCACCGGCAGCGTTGGCGACTGGACGGGTGTCTTCACCGTCAACGACCAGGGCCAGGTGGCGGTCGAGCGGTTCAACCGCACCCTGGAATGGGAGTGGCTGCCCGCGCTCGAGCCACCGGGCGAGTTGCCCGTCTCGGGCCCCGGCCTGTCGCGCCTGGAGGCGGCCGCCGGGTCCGCCACCCCCGCCGATGGCGTCACCACCCGGTCGGTCACGGCCCACGTGACAAACGGTTCCGGCGCCCCGCTGGCGGGCCGCGACGTGTCGTTCTCAATCCCCTTCGGGGTCCGCGCCGGATCCTCACCGGGACCGGCCGTCATCCTGGTGGCGACGGACGCGACAGGCGCGGCGGTGTTGGCCCTGACGTCCGATGCCGCCGGGTCCTATCCGGTCACCGCCCGCGTCAACGGGGTGGCGATCACGGAGGGCTCCCCGGCCGTGGTCGCGTTCGCCCAGCCCCTGGACCCGTCCCCAAGCCCGACGGCGAGCCCGACGCCGGACCCGTCCCCGAGCCCGACGGCGAGCCCGGAGCCGTCGCCCTCCCCGTCGGAGAGCCCCGTCCCGGAGCCCAGCCCCTCCCCGAGCGTCGTTCAGAGTCCGTCCCCTAGCCTCTCAGCGAGCGCGTCGGCGAATCCGTCCCCTAGCCCGTCACCGACCTCTGGCCCGGATCCGAGCCCTTCATCCAGCCAGTCGGCGGACCCGACGCGGGTGCCGGTTTCCGGCCCTGGCTTATCGCGTTTGGAGGCGGGCGGGCCCGGTGCGGCCGATGGCGTTTCGCCGGTGTTCGTGACGGCGTGGGTCACAAATGGGGACGGTACCTATTTGGCGGGCCGGGACGTGGAGTTTTCGGTTCCCGTCGGTGTCCGGGTTGGTTTGTCCGAGGGCCCGGCGGTGGTGTCGATTGTGACGGCCGTGGACGGGTCGGCTCGCTTGGCGGTGACCTCTGAGATTCCCGGCGGGTACGGCGTGACAGCTGTGGCCGAGGGTGTGGCGATCACGGAAGGCTCCCCGGCTGTGGCGGTGTTCGAGCCGGTGCTCTCCCCGAGCCCTGAGCCGTCGGGCGGCCCGTCTTCGGGCCCCAGTTCCGATCCGTCGCCAACTGTTCCCGGCAGTCTGGATCCTTCTGCGGGCCCTGATCCGGACCCGAGCGGGTCGCCCCGCCCCAGTCCGTCTTCGGGCCCGCTCCCGTCCTCCGGGCCTGGCCCCGACCCGTCGCCGAGCGGGTCTGCGGGCCCTGACCCGTCGCTGGGTCCTGACCCGAGTCCGTCGTCTGGCCCCGACCCGTCTTCCAGTCCCGACCCGTCTTCCAGCCCCCAACCGGGGTTGTCGCCAACACCGTCGTCTGGCCCGGATCCCAGCGCCTCGACTGGTCCTTCGCAGGGCCCTGGTCCCTCTTCGAGCCCGGACCCTGGTCCCAATCCCAGCTCCGGCCCATCGGCCTCTGCGTCTCCGTCGAATGCGCAGGTCTCGGTCGTGGGGGTGTCTGACGGTTCGCGGTTGGCGGGCTTCGGGGCGCCGGGCGCTGCGGTGACCGTGTCGCTGGATGGCGTCGTGTTGTGCTCTGTGGCGGTCGGTTCGGATGGCGGCTGGTCATGCGTGCTCCAGCCCGCCGCCAGGGAGGGTGACGTGCTTCGGGTCGAGCAGGTTTCCACCGCCGGGGACAGCGCTGTGACCTGGCGGGTCGGCGTTCCAAGGGTAGTGGCGTCTGCGACGGCGGAGCGTGGCTCGGTGCTGGAGCTCGCGGGATTGAATTTCCAGCCGGGCGAGCGGGTTGACGCCGTGGTCCGTTCTGAGCCGGTGCGAGTCGGCCAGGCCGTGGCTGACGGCGACGGCCGCGTGGCGTTCTCCTGGGAGGTTCCCGGCGACTTCGCGCTGGGCGGCCACCGGTTGGAATTGGCCGGCGAGATGTCCGGTTTGTACTCGGCTCCGTTCGGCGTGTTAGCGGCCGACGCGGGTTCGCCGCCGTCTTCAGCGCCGCCGCCTTCGCCGCCGTCCGGCGGCGACCTGCCGGTGACCGGCGCGAACCACGCGGGCACCCGGACGCTGGGAGTGTTGTGCCTGCTGATGGCCGGCGGGGCGGCGCTTCAGCTCCGCCGCCGACTTCTCTTGGGACCCGCAAACCACAATCATTAGACCCCAACCGACATTTAACCAGCCAAGGGGCGAAGGGAAACAGCCAAGGGCAATTGGCGAACTGCGTGGCCGCTGCGGGGTTGAAGTGCTATCCCGAAGAACCTGATTCCGGCCCCGCCGGACCCCAGCCAATCGGTGCGACTTTCACGAGTCTCGCGTTGCCGCTGTTGTCCGGCGATCGTCGTCAGGTCGAACGCCGGGGCCATGGTCTGACCGCTCCGTCCAGTGGTGAAGAGACACCTGTGTCCGGCGCGAATGCCGGGTATGCCGATTCGCTTGGTGAGCAAGCCCGCGCCGAATACGACAGAGCTGTTTATGGCCATGACTACGGTCCGGGCAGCGAAGGACCCGGAGGTTGCTCGGGGGAAGTAGCCGCCAAGCACCCCGAGCCGACGCGGGGCCCAAACCGACTATTTCAGCCGCCTGCTGGCCAGGCGAATCGTGATCGAGCAAGCTTTCGGCGACGCCCACAGGGCGGACCTCGACGGGATGCTTGCCGCCGCGGATGCCGTCGGTTTGAACTGAGCCGGCCCCGTCGGCGTGGGGGAACCGCACGAGCCGGTCCGAAACCTGGTCACGCGGCCGCGTAGGCCTTCATTTTCTCAAGGTCCGGTTTGTGGGCGTCGACGAAGTCCTGCTCCCAAGACAGATACTCCTCGAGGAAGACCGCTTCGTAGTCCGTGGCTTGGCGGCAGTCGAAGTCCGCCACGGCGATGCGCCGTTCCCCGTCGGTGCCCAGGAGGCTGCGCTCGTCGGCGGGCGTCTCCTCCTCGCTGGCGTAATGAGTCCACGAGTTGCCCAGCGAACCGTCGGGCTTGGTCCTCAACGCCATCACGAAGGACGCCCACGGCGTGGCTTCCTCCGCGGAATGCATGTTGCCGCCGGCTATGTCGAAGCCCGCGTCCAGCATGCAACTCCGGTACTCGCTCACGAGCGCCTGCATCTTGGCGTCTTTGACGAATGACATTTCGTTGACGGCCAGCAGCAGGTCCCCGAATTCCTGCCAAAAGGCGTCGTAGCCCGCGTTTCCGGCATCAACGGACATGTCGATGGAGGCCGCTTGTTGGCCGACCAAAGAGCAGGCGACAGGCGTGTCTGCCTGGTCTTGCGCGTAGGGATCGGGGCCGGTCAGGGCCAAGTCGAACGCTTCCTTTCCCGCGTCATTCAGGGCTTCGCGGTAGGGCTGCTTCGGCGGATCCTCGCCCGAGTCGCCGTAATCCTCCGCGGCGAGCTTGCCATAACCTCTTGCCGCCACCTCTTCACGGGTGTCAGGCAGCCAGGGCAGAGGCAATTCATCCACCGAAGGGAAGACCATCGGCTGGGGAACCGGCTCCCACGGTTCAGGCTGATAGTCGAATCCGCGCTCCTTCATGCACTGGGCGATCGCCTGTTCGGCGGCATCGTGATTCCGCGCGTAAAGCGCCTGCTGCGCCGCATAGCTGCCCTCGGGCCCGTTGGCGTAGGGCAAGTACTCGCCGAGCGGCGTCTCGGTGTCAAGCGGGATGCCGAGCCGGGCGGCCTCGGCGGCCGTTGGCGCCCCTGTTGCCGGGGTATCTTGAGTGGCGTCGTGCAGCGGAGTTGGGGAAGCGGGGAAGCCTCCCCCGTGGCACCCGGCGAGCACAAGGCTTGCGGCGAGGGTGCCGCTGCTCAGCGGCAACCAGCACCGAACGGTTCGTCGGCGGATCATAGTTCTACCTTCAAGCTTCCGGATGTCACCCGGCCCGATCCGACAACCGCGTGTGCCAGGGCGGGGTGTCTTGCTAGCGGCTCGACTCCTGGAGGCATCGTACCGGTCGTCGCCGGCCGTCCTGGTTCGGGGACTGAGCGCTTCCGGGGCGACCACCCTCCCCCCGTTCGCGATCGGATCTTGGATCGCCTGAGCCACGGCCATGTCGGTCAGGTGGCCAAGATCAAGGCGTTCGGCCCGGCGAAGAAACGTCAACACTTCGTCGTTCAGCAGGGCGTCGATGCCGTTGGGCGGTCTGGCAGCGGAGCAGGCGACGTCAAGACCCTTGTGGGAAGGCGTGCGTGCGGGCGCTTCACGGGCCGTTTGCCAAGCCCGCCCGAAGGCCTGCGTCTGCCGTTCTCGGCCGCCAGCGCGGGCGGGGTGACGGTGAACGCGAGGGCGAATGGGTTCATGGGGACGGCTCTTGGTGCGACTGCGGCTTTCCACGGCAATCCATGTCGATCGACGCCTATCTCCGCCGCAACATGGGTAGCGGGGGCCGACGCCCGCACGTCCCAGCGCCGCACGCCGAGGGATTGGCTCAAATACCCCCAGGGGTATATGGTTGTAGCATGCGGAGCCCGAGGATCGTTGTGGTTGGCGGCGTTGCCGGCGGAATGGCTGCGGCGGCGCGGCTGCGGCGGCTGGATGAGTCTGCACGGGTGACCGTGCTCGAAAGGGGCCGGCACGTTTCCTTCGCGGGCTGTGGGCTGCCGTATTACCTGGGCGGCGAGGTCCCGGATCAAGAGAGCCTGTTGCTGCACACGCCAGAGTCTCTGGAAGCGGCACTCGCGCTGGATGTGCGTGTGGGACATGAGGTCCTGGGGTTGAATCCGGAGGATCAGACGGCGCGCGTCCGGGCGGGCGCTCAAGAGTTCGACCTGCCCTACGACGAACTCATCCTGGCCCCGGGCGCCACGCCGATCCTCCCGCCCGGCGACGGGCTGAAGAACCCGCGGAATCCGCGCGTGCGCGCCCTGCGCACAATCGAAGACGCCGCCGTCCTGCGCGCGCTGGCCCAAGGCGCGGCCAGCGGCGCAAACAGGGCAGTTGTCTTGGGAGCGGGGTTCATTGGGCTTGAGGCCGCAGAGGCGCTGCGGTCGCGCGGCTTGAATGTCACGCTGGTGGAACTGGCCAACCAGGTTCTACCGCCTCTCGAACCGGAGTTGGCGTGGCTGGTCGGCGACGAATTGCGCCGGTTGGGCGTGGACGTCCGCACCGGCGTCAAGGCTGAGAAGGTGTCCGATGCCGTCCGGCACAGCGCCGTTCACCTGTCCAGTGGCGAGGTGGTGGACGCCGACATGGTCCTCCTGAGCGTTGGCGCCAAACCGGACACCGCCCCCTTCGAGGCTGCGGGTGTGGTGTCCGAGCGCGGCGCGATCCTGGTCGATCACCACGGCCGGACCAACCTGCCGCACGTTTGGGCGGTCGGGGACGCCACCCTCAGCACCGATGCCGTCACGGGCACCCGGAAGCCCGTCGCCTTGGCCGGGCCCGCAGTTCGCGCGGGCCGCTTGGTTGCTGACGCGATTGGGGCGCCGGGGGCGCGGGCCATCCCCAGGCCGTTGGGCACGGCCATAGTGCGGGTCGGCGGTTTGACGGCCGCGATGACCGGCGCGAACCGCGCCGCCTTGCGCGCCGCCGGGCGGGAGTTCGCCACCGTGCACGTTCACGCGGCGCAACACGTCGAATGGCTGCCCGGAGCCCAGCGCCTGCACCTGGTGGCCCACTTCGACCCGGCCACGGGAGCTCTCTTGGGAGCGCAGGCGGTCGGCCCCGTCGGCGTGGACAAGCGGATCGACGTGATCGCCACGGCGATTCGGGCGGGAATGACCGCCCCCGACTTGATGGACTTGGACCTGTGCTATTCGCCGCCGTACGGCGCTCCACGTGACCCGGTGACAATGGTGGGATTGGTTGCTGACAACGTGGTCACCGGCCAGACCCGGCTCTGGCAGTCCGACGAATTGGATTGGGCGACCAACCAGGCCCTGCTGCTTGACGTGCGCTCACCGGATGAGTTCGCGGCCGGGCACCTTGCGGGCGCGGTCAACGTTCCGCACACTGCTCTGCGCGGGCGCCTGGCTGAAGTACGCGAACTGGCCGGTGGGCGTCAGATAGCCGTTTTGTGCGAATCTGGCGTCCGCAGCTACACCGCCCACCGCATTCTGACCGCCGCCGGGCTCGAATCACGCACGCTGTCCGGCGGCATGGCGACGCTGCGCGCCTGGCTGGGGGACTCGGTCTCCGACCTGGTGAACTGCGGGGCAGAACCATGACCGAACCCTGCGCGAAACGCTCGACTGGAGGAAAACCATGACCGAAACCCCCGCCGATCAATCAGTCGCGGCCCAGGAGCCGGCCGCCGTCCGGCGTCAAGTGCTGAACCGGTTGAACCGCGCCCAGGGCCAGTTGGGCGCGGTGATCAGAGCGGTCGAGGCCGGCACGGATTGCCGGGCGGTCATCACGCAGCTGGCGGCGGTGTCCGCCGCGGTGGACCGTGCCGGCTTCGCCATAGTGGCCTCCGGCTTGAAACGCTGTTTCAGCCGCGATGCGGGCGCGGGGACCTCCCCGGATCCCGCCGCCGCCCAGGCTGCTGGCCCGCCCGGCCTGGACGCTGACGCGGGCATGACCGTCCAGGATTACGAGAAACTCTTCATGATGCTCGCCTGAGAGGCCAAGCGGCGCCGCGCGTGGGAGCGGAGCGGGCGATGCGCGGGTCAGCAGCAGAACCCAAAGACACAAATCGAAAAAGGTACCGTCCCCATTTCTGGAGAAGCAGAGGAAACCCTTATGTGCCGTCCTGTCACCTGCCGAGTGTGCGGCAAGACCACCTGGGCCGGCTGTGGCCAGCACGTCGACCAAGTCAAGGCGGGCGTGCCCGCGTCCCAGTGGTGCGACGGCCGCCACGCGCAGGTGGAAAACGGCGCCGCCAGGCGAAAAGGCCTGTGGGCGCGCCTCTTCGGCTGACCAACTGCGGCTGCGCGCCGGGCTGCCGTCGGCACCCGGCTGGTCAGGGGTAGCCGACTTCCCAAGTTTCCAGCACGGTGCCCTCGCCCACCGAGCGGCTGCCCTCTTTGACGAAGAAGCGTGCGCCCGCGACCAATTCCGAGTAGTCGGCCTGGGTCCAGCATTCGGCCACCCCGCGCATCGGCTTGCCGAGTTCGCGGTCCCGGCCGTCGTCATGGGCGTTGAACCAAACGCCCAGGTAGTCGCCCAATCCGGCTCCCGCCTCCTGCGGGTGGGCGGTCAAGAAAGCGCAATCTGGCGCGTTCTTCACAGGCTTGCGGCAGCGGCGCGAAGGCGTTCCGCCATGCGCGCGGTGCCGGCGGCGGGTAGGCCGTAATCGGCGAATTCTGCCGCATCAACCGTAGAGGCCTGCATCAGCACATGGGCAAATGCAGCGGCCGTGGCCTCGGGTCTGATCTTGGCCAGCATGGCGGAGAGGCCTTGCACGGTCCAACGACCCAAGTCCACTACCACCGCGCCGTCACCTGGAGCCGCGACCACGAACGACCGAAACCAAGAGTCGGCCTGACCGGCAAGGGCGGGCGCTGGCACGTACCGCGCGACGGTTCCCTGCGCGCGATTGACTGTTCAGGCAGCCCATTCCCCCTGATCAGACCGCAAAACCGCGCGCACAAGCCGCGAAGTCAGGATCCGGCTTGACCTTGACGTTACGTCACAGCCTGTAATGAATGATGCAAGAGCGAAGGGCCCCGAGGTTCTTCGCGCAGACATCGCCCGAAAGGAAATATAAGGCATGAACACCGCCGACTCTGATATCCAGCTTGACCTGACCGTGACTGAATTTGACGCCACCGAAGCCCCTTCATTCGTCTGGTGGTGATCACCGCCAACCGATTCGGCGCTTCGATCCGAGGAGACGAGTGAGACGGTGAGTGCCTTGCTAACACGCTTCCGGCCCGCGCCGGGAACAACGTCGCGGCTCCAGGCCGATAGCGGTCTTCTCCTCGTCTCCCGTTCGGATTGTCGAGTATTCCAACTCGGCCGCGACGCGGGTCGCCTCTTCGACGCTCTAGCCGCCGAAGGCGACCCGCGCGACGCCGATGACCTTTGCGACATGTTGGGCTGTGGTCGCAATGCCGAATCCGTGGAGCGGGCGCTCGCGTCAATGGAGGCATTGGGACTGGTGTCCCGCGTGGGACGGGCGGGTCCGGTCTCGGGTCCGCCACGCCGCTCCCGGATCGCGTTTCGTCCGCCGCTCGCGGTTGCCGTCAGACTGATCGACCCCTCGCGGCTACTGGCGTTTCTCGCCCCGCTGGCGGTGCTGCTGCGCGGTCGCCTTGGCCTGTGCCTTGGACTGGCAGGACTCATGGCGCAAGTCGCGTTCCTATGCTGGGCCCCGCCCGCTTGTGTCAAGGATCCGTTTCACGCTGTGCTCGCAGCTTCCCTGGTACTTGGCGTGGCGGGATTGCACGAGCTCGCTCACGGGTTAGTCATGACCCGCGCAGGCGTGAGTTCCCGAGGGATCGGATTCATGTTCATGGGTCCGGTGCCTCTTCTGTACTGCGACGTTTCCGGCAGCGTTGCGTTGTGCCGTCGGGCCCAAGTCGATGTCGCCCTTGCCGGGGTGGTAATGCAGGCCCAGGTGGGCGCGCTCCTTCTGCCGATGGCGGCCGGCGCCAACTCACTTGGCGTGATTAGGGCGTTCATCGCGGTCAACCTGATGATGATGGCTGGAAACGCGGTTCCATTTCTTCCCTTGGACGGATACATCGCGCTTAGGGCAGGGCTCGGCAGACCCAACTTGCGGACGGCTGCCATCGCGGAGTTTGGTCGGTGGGTGGTTCGCCTCGTGGGACGGCAAGGCCCGGGCGGGGAACGCGGAAGCGAACCAAGATGGCTTGCCGCGTTCGGCGGAGCGGCGGCGCTTGCGCCGGTTTGCCTGGTGGGCGTCGCGGTTTGGCGATCAAGCGAACTTGCCGGATGCGCCGGCGGGATCGGGGCGCTGGCGGTGGCCGTGGTGGTGTGGCTGGTAAGTCGAATCGCGCCGAATGTGGCTCGCTCGGCGCGATCACAGGGTTCCTGTACCCTGTTGCCAGGCAATCGATGCGTTCCGCGCCAGGGACGCACGTCCTACGGGGAAGGACTGGAGAGACCGGGTGGACCTGACGATTGGCGAACTCGCGCGGATGGTGGGCCTGACGCCCAGGACGGTCCGTTACTACGAGAGCATTGGGCTGCTTCCAGAGCCTGATCGCACTTGGGGAAACTATCGCCTGTACTGCGAAGAAGACGTCATCCGTCTTACTCGCGTTAAACGGCTCACCGCAATGGGGCTGAGCCTAGAACAGGTCGCCGACGTTATCGGCAGACCGGTTGACGAATCCTCAGAAGAGGTTCTGACGGAGCTGAATAGGCGGCTCCAATCTGAGATTCGAGTCGCGCGCGAGCGGCAGAAAGCCATTGACCGCATAAGGGGAACCGGTGCCACAATCGACGCGGAGCCGGAATTCGCCGCCAGGCTAGTAAAGCAAGAACAGGCGGAGTTGACTGAATTTGAGCGCGACTACAGCCGGGTCCTGGTTGACGCCGTCACCGCGCTCGGCTCGGACTCTGACCGCGCCCGCCTCGAATGGCTCTTTGCCCACGGTGACGCGTTATCGACGCTGCCGGAGTTCCAGGCCCTCAATTCGCTCGACAAGGATCTGGCCGCTCTGCCGGATGATGCGACCGAGGAGGAGATCGAAAAGCTGGCCGATGCCTACATCACGGCGCATGAGGCGGCTGATCAAGCGTTCCCGCCCGGTATCGCCCGAACCTGGTCGCCCCGCTTGGCTGATGTGTTAGACGCCCTTTTGGACAACCGGCTCAGCGATGCCCAGGTCGAGGTCCAACGCCGCGTCCGAACCGCTCGCCGCGACGGCGGCGCGAGACACTGACCCCTAGTGATGTTTGGCTCGCGGACGGCCGCTTGACGTTGACGCGGGGTCAGAGTGTTGGGTCGGGTATGTGACAAGCATCCAGAATCCGCCAGTGCCCGGCCATGCCGGCTCCCAGACCCCGATCCAGTTGGAATACACCACGCGAGAGGCGGCGCAATTGGTTGGGTTGACCGCCCGCGCGCTGCGCTACTACCACCAGGTGGGGCTCCTGCCCGAGGGCCGGCGCGGACCCGGTGGCCAGCGCATCTACACCCGCGAGCAGATCCTGATGTTGCTCCGGATAGTGCGTCTGAGCGAAATGGGCCTCTCCCTAGAGGAGGTGGCGGATGTCTTGGGTGGCCCGCCGGGGACTCACCGCGCAGAGGTCATTCTTGTGAGCTTGGACCGCGCGCTGGCTGACCGGGTCGGCGTGATCCAGGCCCAGCGCCGTGTCATCCGTGAGCTGCTCACGACGGGATCGCCCGTGATCAAACGCGGTGGGTGACGCCGCAGGGCACCGACCAGCTCCACGTGTCCGTTTCGTGGCGTCCCCGGCTAGGGAAACGGGTGCGGCACCAAGTTGGGTACGAACGCCGATGCCGGGCGGCCGGTGTGCGCCGCCCACGCGTCCCGCAGTCGGGGCATCCGTAGGGCGCGCTGAACCGACCAGCCGAAGTCGATCGGGATTAGCCCAGGGACGATCGCCTTGGCCGCGTGGGCCCCGAGCCTTGTCAGTAGTGGAATCGTCTGGTCTACCACGATCGGCTCGAAGCCCGCCTGGCTGGTGATCTCGATGAGCCAGCCAAGACCCAGGCCGGGCTCGTCGGCTTCGGCCGCGCTTCGGCATGGTCCAACCTTGTCCACCGGAACCAACGGCTCCGCTGGCCCATCCAGCAAGAATGCGGCCAAGTGGCGGGCCGCGGGATTCTTGAACATGTCAGCGTGATCCTCCAACCGCCTGACCGCCTGGAAATCGCGAATCATGGCGTCGGTCTGCGTCAGCCTTCCCTGCGTCATGCGATGCGTCGAGGCCGAGTCGGAGGTGAAACCCAGTCCGAAGTCGGAGCAGATCTCCGACAAGGCGCCCAGGATGGCGTCCTGCGGATCAGGCCGACTGGCGGCGCCGAAACAAAGGGCGCCGCTCTTTTCATTCTCGGCGACAGCCATCACAGTTGGAACCGGCAAACCAACCGTGCAATCGAAGAGGCGGACCTGCTGCCCATATAGCCGCATGCGTGCCAGCATCATCTGCGCCAAATTGGATTCGACCCCGTTGGGGTCGATCTCGCGGAGGGGAATCCCGCCATACCAAGCGATAAGGAACGAGTCTCGTTCAATCACTTCGAGGAGGCCATAGAACGCGGCCTCTGCCAGAGTTGAACCAACGGCACAGCCACTCGAAGTTTCGAAGGCGAATAGCTCTGCGGCCGGCTCGGCCCCGTAATACACCAGCGACTCTGGAACTGCGACAACCTCTCTCGCGCGCAGCGAATAGCCGGGCACCCAATTCATCTCCGCCGGAACCGGGAACGGCCAGTCCTCGGGCGCCAAGCCGAATTCGCTCGGGCCTACGGCGCGCACCGGTAGATCGGCAGCGGATCCCCGCCAACGCAGCGCACGCTGGGCCGGCCTGTACCCGGCGATCCGCTCCAGTCCTTCCAGCACGCCAATGGCCTCGGAATCGGCGAATGTGCCGGCGTGGCCGCCCCAATGCAGCGACCAATTCTCCCTGTGGGCGCCCAACCGCTTCTCTCCAGCGACCTTGGCGGGAATCTCTGACTCAAGGTCCCAAAACGATCGGGATCCAGCCAAAGCCGTTGCTGGATGAAGGAAATCGCTTGGTTGCAGCGCGTCGAAATGGGAGCGGGCCGGGGCGCGGGGCACAAGCAGCGCGTCGCCCGGCCGGAGTTGTCCCTCATAATCTGCGGGCGGAGCCTCAGGTGCGAACTCATGGTGCCGGGACGGGTGACACGGCTCACAGGCCAATAGGCGTACACCCGTGATGCCCAACCGCAACCGGTCAATTCCAACCACCGCTGGGGCCGCCGCGGGATCGGAAGTGGCAAGGGTTTCGAGTAGGCGGGCCATCAACTCGGCCTCGAACGGGTTGCTCCCCGGCAGATCCACGCCGACCTCCGCAGTGCTCACTGCGTGGCGGAGCGACGGATCGTAGCCCACGGCCTCCATCACACAGGGAACGCAGCTGGTTGCCCTGGGATCCGAGACAAAGACGTGGGTCGGCGTGCGGTAGATGACCGGACCATCCCACTGGATCGCCAGATCGGGGTCCGAGTGCCCCGAGGGGGCCGGACCCAAAGCGTCCACCACCAGGCATGGGCACGGGTCTGGGGGGAGCTTCGCATCGGGCACTAACGGGTCCTGTCGCTGGTCGGGGTGGGTCATGAGGGAACTGGCGCGGGCGTTTGGGACCTTATCACACACCATCTGGAAACTGGTGGGCGCGAGCCGCTTGACCTTGACGCGACGTCACGGTTTTGACTTCAAGCCATGACCCGCTCACAGCAAGGAATCGGCCCATCGACAGCCCTTTCGCTTGAAGCGCCGCAGCCCTCCGGAGCCGCCCCAGGCGCGAAGCTAAGGCTCCGAGCCAACACCATGTTCAGCTCGTCCGCTGCCGGTATCCGCTTCTCCAACACCGAGACGGTCCTTGAGATCGCCGGTGCGTCCGCCTACCGTGCCTTCAAGGCCATCGCGCCGATACTGGACGGCTCGTATTCGCGGCGCGAACTCGCCCAGACGCTGGATCAGCGGACTTGGCAGAAGGTGGAGGCGTTTGTCGAGCCGTTGCTGGCACGGGGCTTCCTTCGCGAAATCGACCCGTGTCCGGACGTCAGCCTCTCGCCCGATGACGAGGTGAGGTTTGCCGAGCAGCTCGCCTTCATCGCCCACTTCAAAGATGATCCGAAGCGTCGCTTTGTTCGCTTCCGCGACGCATCCATCGCCGTGGTCGGCGGCTGCCCGCTTGCTGCCTGGCTTGCCCGCGTGCTTGTCCAAAACGGCGCCCGGCGCCTGACCTATTACAGCCCCGGCGCCGCGCGCCCGGACGATCTGCCGGACTCAGTTCAGGTCCGATCGCTGGATCGCCTGGACCATGACGCGCCGGAGTGCCAGGTCCTGGTGCTGCCGCCCACACCTTGGGCGGCGCGGCGGCTGGCGCAGGCCGGAGACGGTTTTGGCGCGCCGGTGACTTTGCCGATCACAGCCTTGGGCGACAACCTCGTGATCGGCCCGATGTGGACCGCCGGTGACGATTCGGCCGCCACCTGGGCAGACATGATGGCGGCGCTGAGCGAGCACGATTCGGATGGGAGTGTCGCCCACTTCTGGGTCACCGCACTTGCGGGGGTAGAGACCGGCGCGACCGCGACAGGGCTACCTGCGGTCCAGCGGCTTGGAGCCTCCCTTGCCGCCATCGAGGTGTACCGGAACCTGACCGAGATTTCTGAGCCTGAGACGGCCGCTTCGATCCTGGTCCTCGATTGCCTTCACGGTGAGGCCAAGCGTCACCGCGTGATCCCGCACCGGTACATCCACCCGGCCGCCACCGGATCTATGAACAGGTGCCCGGCGTCGAGCCTGCCCGCACCTTCCGACGAAGTCTCCGGCAGGGTCGGACCAAGCTGGTCCAAGGCCTGCGCACAAGCGGTCGATCCTCTGACTCTTCCAATCATGCGATTCGACGATGGCGAGATCGAGCAATTGCCGCTCAAGGTGTCCGTGGCGGAGGTGGTGATGGGTGGCGGGAGACCACCGGTCACCATCGGCTCGGCCGATCTCTGGGATGTGGCCGGCGCTCGTGCCCGGGCTACCCGCCAGGCGCTGGCGCTGCGGCTCGAAACGTGGGCGCCCCCCGCCGCCTCGTGGGCCGAGGCGCGGACGGTCGATGGTCTCCTTCACGGTCGCACAACGCGCGACCAGGCCCACACATCCAATCCCGTCCTGGCACGGGACCTCCTCACGGGCGAGAAAATCGCCGTGCCTTCCGGCGCCGTCGCCACCATGTCGAGCGCTAACACGCTGGGCGTCTTCGGCCGCTCAGCGCTCGGCTGCGGCATCGGACTCGACTACGACGAGGCGTTGGAGGGCGCCGTTTCCTCGGCCGCCGCGCGTCTAGGACTGATCGCGGCGGCCCGCGCGGGAGCGGCACCCCGCGCGACGGCATCGGACACCTCGCCTAAGAGCGTCTTCTTGCGCGACGCGGCCCAAAGGCTCGGCGTGGTTGTCGAATCATTCGATGCCGGGTGCCACCTCGGCCGCCACGTCGTCATCTCGCGGTGCCGGCGCTCCGGGGTGACCGCCTGGGAGGCAGCCGCAGGCAGCGACTTGGCCGAAGCCTTGTGCGCCTCGCTCGTTGGGCTGATCGGCGCTGTGCAACGGGCCGCCAACGGAAAGGCCCCCGAGACCTGGTCGATGACGGCCGAGCCAGAGTTCGACCCGAACGGTTTGGCGACCGGAACGGCCCCTCTGGAAAAGGCCAATAGCCCCCGCGTGATTGTCTGCGACGTCACCAACCCGGAACTCGCTGCCCTCGGATTCGTGGCCGTCAAGGCCCTGACGGCGGACGGGGGCGAACCGCGATGACCGCCACAACAATCCAAGTGGACAGGCCGACACCTGCCCCGGAGTCGTCTTGTGCCACGCTCACGCCGCTGGGCGAGGAATGGGCGGAACTGGCCCCAGGCCAGGCGGCGCGGCGGTACGCCGAGATGATCTTTCGCCGGGCCGAACAGGGAATGCCCCTCCGCAAGTGGCAGATCGACTGGGCGGACGCCCCCTGGCCGCAGAAGTTCTACCCCGGAACCCAGCTTGTCGCCTTGCCTCGGGCCACGGCACCAGGTGGCCTGGCCTCGGGTGGACCGGTCGCCATGGACCGCGCGCTTGGAGACCTCCTCTTCTACTCCTACGGAGTGATGGGGAGGCGCAGCCGAGTCAATTGCAACGAGTCCACATCGATGCTGGTGAACGCCGAGGAGGCCAGGTGGGCGCGAGGTGCGTCATCGGGTGGGGGCAGATACTGCGCGGGCGTGTACCTCGTGGTGGGACGCGACTTCGGTCTGGAGAGCGGGATCTACCACTATTCACCGATCCACCACGCTCTCGAGCGCCTCTCGTCGGGGGACTGGACAGGTCCCGTGGCGCATGCTCAGCGGTATCCCGCCGCGCAACAGTGCTACGTCATCCTCACCGTCAAGTACTGGCAGTCCGCCTTCAAGTACAACGACTTCGCCTGTCAGGCGACCAGCATGGACCTGGGAACTCTCACGGGGACATGGCGCTACGTGCTCGGGGAGGCCGCAGATCTCGTCCAGCCCGATCTGTGGGTGGATGAGGCGTCGCTGGCGGGGATCCTCGACCTTGACTCCGGCGCGGAGGCCGTTTGTGCGGTCATGGGGATCGGGCCGGCCACCACCGCTGCGGTCAGTCCCCGACCGGGCGGGCGCCTGCCCCACGCCGACGAGCGTTCCCAGACGGTCCACTCGTTTGTCACCCAGCGGGCGCTCCAACGTGACGCGCTGGCAGAACGAGGAGTGCCGTCCGGCCTCGACCCGGTGTGGCCTGTACCCGAGTCTTTGACCGCCTCGCTGACGCCCGACCCAGCAGTCAAGGGGCGAATCAGCGACGTGTGGCGCCGCGAGACGTCTTTTGGGCGCTTTGACGGCGCTCCGGTCCGCGTCGAAGTGCTAATCGAATGCCTGGCTGAGGCAGACGCCGCCCAATCGGTGGTGGACCGAACCTTCTCCGGCGCCACGGGGAGGGAAGTGGGTCTATATGTCATAGCCGAGGCCGTGGATGGCCTACCGAGAGGCTGCTACCGCTTCGATGCCGGCACGCGGGCGTTGCGCCGGGCGCACACCCGTGACGCCATGGCGATCTTGCTCCGGCGCTACTTCCTCAACAACTACGACCTCGAGCGAGCGGCGGCCCTCGTGGTCATGACTGCCAATCCGATCGGCCTTGGAGAGGCTTACGGCGTTCGCGGCTACCGCGCCATCAACACGGCCGCAGGCGCGGTTTGTCAGCATCTGCACCTCGCATGTGCGCGGCGAGGAGTGGGCGCCGGAACGGCCCTCGGCTTCGACGCGGCCAGCGAGTTCGACGCGCTGGGGCTGTCAGGCCGGGACGCCATTCCGGTGTTGACCATGTTCATTGGGCATGACCGGCTGGCCTCCGGGGCGCTTGACCTGTCCCTCGAATGCGGCGGGGAACGGTGACACCATGCGCGTCATAGCCGACGAGAGGGTTCAGTCCCGGACAGCGGGTTTGCCGGCGAGTGTGCTGCGCGGTCTGCGTTCAGCGGATTTCGAGGCGTGGGTAGCGGACGTTGACGCGGCGGAGGAAGCTCTCAGCTCAGCTCTTGAGCGCGCCACGGACCAGCTCTTCGGGATCATCGGCAGACTCGAGGCCGGTTCCGACCGCAAGGCGTTGGTGGAAGCGCGCCGGCACTTGCACAACCGGCGCTTCGCCCAGGCCAAGGTCCGCGTCGATGCCGTGTCACCTGGGATTGCCGAAGAGGTTGCCGCCTTGTCCGCACCGGTCTTCGCGGCGGCCGACGAATTTGAGGCCGTGCGGGCGCGCGGCGAGCTGGTGGTGGGGGAATGGCTGCGCCGGGAGCGCTTGAACCTTGGCGAACTGCTGGACGAGGAAGACTTCGCGCGAGGACTGGGCGTGGCGGCACCGAGCGCCACCACCGGCCTCCTCTCATACCGGGCCGCTGCACGCCGCGGGGGAACGCTGTCAAAGAATCAGCGCAAGGCTGAGCGGACGCTTCTTCAATACGCGTGGCGGGCGGCCGCCAAGACCTCACCGTTCTCAAGCCTCACGCGCGTTGGCATAGCGCGGTGCTCCGGCGCTGCAAACGTGCCCGCATCTGGCGGGAGAGACTTTCCAGACCGGATTGATGTGTCTCGCGCCTCGGTTTACCCGATAGCGCTGGCCTTGGACTCGCTTTGGCACAACGAGAAAGCCGTCCTGGGAATGCGGGTGATGCCGGGCCAGGTGATAGGGGAGGAACCGGACGGCGCCGTGATTGTCCACCGCTCGGAGTACGACTTCTCCGACGCCACCGGAGAATCCGACCAGGCGGCCGTTCTGGAGTCTCTGGTCCGCATAGTTCCCGGAGATCTTTGCGACACGGTAGCGGCGGCCCTGGAGCAGGGCGCCGCCACCGTGGGCGCAGTCGTGGATCGCATGCATGGCCAGGGTGTGCCTCAGGCGACAGCGTTGCGTGCGGTTCAAGAGCTGATCCGGCTCGGCTTCTTGGTTCTGCCGGACCTCCGCTTCCATCCGCACATTGGCGCCGAGGCGGTCCTCGAGAGCCTGCCCAGGGAGATTGAGAAGCTCGGGGACCAAGGCTTCCGCGACGCGGTCACTGGGTATGTGGAGGCCGCCGAGTCTTTGTCGAAGATCAGCGGACTCGCCGAGCGATCCCATGCCGTGGATGCGATCCGCGGCGCGGTCAAGCGGGTTTACGAGGTCTCCGGCTGCTCAGACGCGCCGGTTCCGCAGTCGGTTGTTTACGAGGACTCGGGCCTGGGTCAGGCGCCCGAACTGCCAAGCCCGCCTCTGGAGAATCCGGACTTGGGGAAGCTGTTCGCGTTGTCGGAGGTGCTGGACGAGAGTCAAGTGCCGAGGGCCATGCTGAGGGGATTCTTCTTAGGGATGTTTGGGGCGGACGGTCGATGCGAGAACGTTCCCGCGTTCCTCGACGCATTCAAGACGCAGTTGTACAGCTCGCACATGGCTCGTGACGCCGCCAACTTGGACCGGGACCGCATTGAAGCCGATCCGTGGCTGAGATGGGGTGAGGCTTGGCGCTGGGAGAAGGCCCAGGGCGTACTTAGGGAGTTGGTTGCGGACGCCGTTCCCGTGGGCGGCGTCATCGACATTCGCGACGCTTTGGCCACGAGTGGCCCGGCTCTGCGGCTGTTGCCAGATGTTGTCTTCCCCTTCCGGCACCTCAACATATTCGCTCAGGTCCTTGGTCGGAACGGACTGGTGGTCAACAACGTGTTCGGCGGTCCTGGGTTTGGGCTCTCCCGCTTCGCCCATCTATTTGGGGACGATGCCGTCAGTTGCGTTCGGTCGGTAGAGGACATGGCGCTCGCGGCCGGAGTGACGTTGCACGAGTTGCTGGGTGGAGCCGCCGTAACGAATCTCAACCTCCATGGTCCGCTTCTCAGGTCGGAACTGCGCATGCCCGGAGATCCGTCAGGCTCGCGGGCCGAGCGTCAGACCAGCGTCTTCGATCTAGATCTCATCTACATCTCGGATCAGGGCCGGCTGGCCTTGGTGCACCGGCGCACCGGCGAAGAGGTCCTGCCCACTTACATCGGTTACCTGGTGCCGTTCGCGACTCCGACATCTCATCAGCTGATGGGGCTCCTGGCGCCCCCGGTGATGTTCGGCTCCGGCGTCTGGGGTGGACCGGAAGGAAGCGACGAGGCCGGAGCCGTTGAGGTGAAAAGGCGCCCGCGGGTCGCGATAGGCGATCACCTCGTCCTCGAGCGTGCCACTTGGGAGGTTCCAGCCGAGCTAATGCCGTCGGCCGATCCGACGTCCCCAAACGGCCTGGTCGAGTGGTGCCGATGGTGGCGTGCGCTGGGCCTGCCAGAGACGTCCTTCATCAGAATCAGGCGGCCCTCCGCGACCAGACGCCCGAAACCCCGTTACCACGACACCGGCTCGCTCCT
This sequence comes from Bifidobacteriaceae bacterium, assembly GCA_031281585.1. Lineage (NCBI taxonomy): Bacteria > Bacillati > Actinomycetota > Actinomycetes > Bifidobacteriales > Bifidobacteriaceae > Bifidobacteriaceae bacterium. Next base: position 67,540 of record JAITFE010000158.1, read on the forward strand.
TGGGTGGGCATCGCTGGCGCACGAATGGCGCCAGCGAGGCGGTCCGCTCACTGTCGCCGAGGCATTGCCCGCGCTTCCGGTAGCGGGGGAATCCAGCCTAGGACGCGTCCAAGAATTCATCATCGGCCTCAGCGCCGTCACGAAGGGGAAGAAAGAGCATGTCAATTGATGCCGCCATACCGCCCGCCGGTGCGCCGCCTTGGGAGGAGTCCGCAGTTTCAACATCAACGGGACGACGGCCACTCTGGTTGTCATTTCACATCTTCTACGGCTCGAATCCCTTTGAGCTGCTGACAAGATGTGTTCGGCCGCTTGTCCGCCGCCTAAAGGAGGCGGATCAGATTGCGCGTTGGTTCTATATCAACTACTGGCTCGAGGGGAACCACATCCGGCTGAGGCTGGCGCTCCACTCCGAAGAGGACGCAGCCGCCGTCGAGGAACAGGTTGTGCGGACGGTGCGAGAATACCTCAGATTGAATCCGTCATTGCACCCGTCGGCCGAATTGGAGTCGGCAGATTACTACGGCAGGCTCTTCGCGGCTGAATTCTCGGATGCCGATCGCGACAAATACTTCGACTCCGATGGCCGCCCGATCATTCAGCCGGACAGCTCCATCAGCGTTCGCTCCTACGAACCCGAATGGGATCGATACGGCGGTCCGGTGGGTATCGAGATAGCAGAGGAACACTTCGAGCTGTCAGCCGAGATAGCCGCGGAGCTGATCGCGAAGGGAAACATGGGGGTGCGCAGCGTCCAACTCGGGGTAGGCGCTGAACTAATGGCCGTGCTTACCGGGACGCTGTTTCCCGACCGCAGCGAGGCCATGGCTTTCCTTGAGAACTATCACCAACGTTGGGCAGGCATGTTCGAGGACTCCAAGGAGTATGTCGAGCGGCATAACACGGGACGGTTTAGTGAGAACCACCGGACCATGCTCAAGCAGGTGGTGCCGGTATACGAGGCGGCGCGTCGGGGTGGGGACGGCCTGACCGGCGTGTTAAGGGATTGGCGCGAGGCGGTCTCGCAGACTAGGCGGCGCCTGGACGCGGCGGCAGCCGAAGCTCCGCTCCAGTTCGCTTGGCAGGGTGGCGGAGAGACGACCTCGGACATAGACCGCCTCTGCTGGCGGGTTGGCTTCTCCTATCAACACATGATGGACAACCGCCTCATGCTTTCCGTCTCGGATGAGGCTTACCTGTCGTTTGAACTGCTCAAGGCGCTAGCGGCGGCGGAAGAGCGGGGACTCGACAGTGACGACTGGCAGGTGGCGGCGTGAACGCCGGCGCGCAGGCCGGCGCGTGGAGTCCGGCGCTGACCCCAGGGGTGATCGCCGGCCCCCCCATCTGGAACGGCGCCTCCATGACCGCGGAGATTGCGATCGCCCGGCAACCGCGGACCTGGAACGCCGGTCTGCTCGAACTGCTGGTGATCGAGGCAATCGACGGTGATCGGAGCTTGCAGGACATTCGTGACCAGGTTTCTAGCCGGACCGGGCGTCCCGTGGAGACCCGTGTTGTGGGTGAGGTCGTGGGCAAGCTTGTGGCTGCCGGCCTAGTGGTGAACCCGTACGCACCGCCTTCTGCCAAGGAACCCACCGGGCAGGACACGCGGGCAAGCGACGGCCGGGAGGCAACCGAAGACGGTCTGCTGAGCCGAATCGCTGGCGCCGTCTGGCGCCTGGGACCACATCTTCAGCTTCGCCTTATCACAGGCGCCATCGCCCTTGGCGCGGGCGCGACGGCCGCGTGGTTCGTGTTCAGCGCGGGAGACTTCATGACGGCGGTCGCAGGCATCAGGGGCGGCCGTCTGGCCGATGGCGTGATTGCCCTGGTCTTGACCCTCGCGTGGCAGCTTGCCGTCATCTTTGGCCACGAACTGGCGCACGGGCTTGCGTTCGCCGCGGTAAGTGACCGAAAGCCGGTCCTATCGGTGGCCAAGATTGGCCGGCGCGCGCTGCCGAACACCAAACTGGACGGCTTCTGGCTCCTGAAGTCCACCCGGCAACGGCTGGCGGTGGTCCTGGTGGGCCCGCTCACGTCAATCATGTCGTGCGCCGTTCCTCTTGCGGTGTTGGCGAACTCGACACACGGGAGTCTGGCTGCCGATTGGGCCGCGATGGCCATCAGTCTCGAAGTGGCGATGGCCTTCCTGAACCTGGTTCCAATGCGCTATTCGGACGGCACCCGCCTCTGGGAGGCGTGGGCGGCTGTCCGCAACCTTCCGGGCCTGGGAGTCGCTCGGGTACTAGGCCGCGTCCGGCCGCCCGAGGCTCTGCCTGTCCGCTCACGGCTGGCGATCAGCGCGTATCTGCCGGCCTCGATCATAGGCTCGCTTCTTCTGACCGCGTGCCTAGTTGTCTGGCTAATAGTCCTGGTCAGAGGCGGTGCCGCATGACTCTCACCGCCACCGGGACACCAAGGTTTTCGGACAATTCCGAAAAGGAGGGGCCGACCGGTCTCTTCAAGACAAATCGGGTCGCCTGACCCACTTCACAAAAGGAGAAAAACATGTCCACCGCCGATATCGCTGGCCTGGCCGCTGAGCTCGACGCCCTGAACGCCGAGACCCTCGAGGTCAAGGACTACGTCGATTACTCCGACGCGGCCTTCGCCTCCAGTTCGTCCTGCAGCTCGACGACATCGACCTGTTCGTCCTGCAGCTCGACGTCCTCCTGCGCCGCTCTCTGACGCAAGACAGACGCACGGGCGCCGGGGGCGGTCCGGCAAACGAGGGACCGCCCCCGGCACTCACCGGTGGGCTAAACGACAACGCCAATCAGTAAGGAGAATGACAGTGACCAGTTGCAGGTGGGAGGCACCGCCAATGGACGCGTCCGCGCAAGAAGAATCGCGAACCGACGGTTCCACGGGCCGCGAACCCCGGCCGTCGCCGGTGATCGCCATCAGGGGGCTGCGCAAGTCCTACGGTCCCAAGACGGCGTTGGCCGGCGTGGACCTGACAGTGGAGCCGGGACAGTTTTACGGTCTGATTGGCCCCAACGGCGCCGGGAAGACAACCATCATGGAGATCGCGGAGGGTCTACGGACACCCGATTCCGGCGCGGTGTCCGTGCTCGGAGCCGCGCCTGCCAAGCGTTCGCCGGACGTGCTACGCCGGATCGGCATACAGCTCCAGAACACGGCTTTCTTCACGCGCTCGAAGGCGCGGGAGCACCTGGCGACCCTGGCCGACATCTACGGTGTCGAACGCCCACGGGTGGACGAACTGCTTGAGACGTTCGGCCTGGTCCGTTGCGCTGGAACCAGGGTGGACAAGCTCTCCGGCGGAGAGCGGCAGAAGCTGGCGGTCGCGTCAGCGCTATTGCACCGGCCGGAGGTGCTCTTCCTGGACGAGCCCACAGCCGCCATGGACGCTGAGGCCCGAGCGGAGCTGGTCCGGATTCTGCACGGACTGCGTGGTTCGGAGACCACGGTGCTCTACACAACCCACCTGCTTCACGAGGCTGAGCGTCTCTGTGACAAGGTGGCAATCCTTGACCGGGGCCGGATTGTGGCGGATGACACGCCCGAGCGTCTCCTGGCCGCGTCCTGCCTTCCCGCCCGACTGGTGCTGCCGTTGGCTGTCGGCCCAGTCGAGTCGATGCGCGGGCTACCCGGCGTGCTCGGCGTGGACATCGGCGCGGAGGGGTTGGTGGTCCAGGTGGCCTCGCCGGGCCTGGCGCTGGAGGGGCTGGTGCGCGCCGGAATCGACGTCACGAATGTCAAGGTCGAGGTCGCGACCCTCGAAGACTTCTTTCTTCAGCTAACTGGAAGCGAGTATCCCCATGACTAGAACCATCTCTCTCATTCGGGCGCAGGCCCGTTCGAGCCTGCGCGATCCCGCCACGGTGTTCTTCACCTTCCTCTTCCCACTGCTTCTGCTTGTCGTGTTCGCAAGGGCGTTTGGTCAGACGCCGAACGCCGACGGCACGCTTGCGATGCAAGGCGTTGGACCGAATGTGGTCGCCTTCGGAATCGCCTACGTGGGGATGTTCACGGCGGCTCAGTCGATTGTGGAATGGCGGGTGTCTGGAATGAGCCGTGTCCTATATGCGGCACCGATTCGCACCAATTCCATACTCGGCTCAAACCTCGCGGTTGGGCTCGGCTTAGGCATCACCCAGGCGATCTTGCTGGTAGTGCTGGCCATAATGCCGGGCCTGAACATGATCTTGTCGCCGCACGCGCTGGTCGCGCTTCCCATCGTGGCGCTCGGCATTTGGACCTTCTTCAGCCTCGGCATGCTGGTTGGAACGTTTACCAATTCCGTGGCGGCCGCGTCTGGCGCCATCAACGCGGTGGTGCTGCCCATGGCGTACGTCTCGGGGGCGATGCTGCCCATCGAGATGCTGCCGGATTGGGCTGTCGCCATAGGCCGCGCCATGCCCATGAGGTACATGGTTGACGCCATCGGTGGAGGATTGACCGGAGTGGCGTCAGGATCCGCCGTCATTCTGAGCGTTGTGGTCCTAGCGGCGTCAGGCACAGTGTTCTTCGCCAGCGCAGCGAAGCTGGTGAGATGGGTATGACCGCCGACGGCGAATCCGCCCCATGGACCTGGAAGAAGGGATTCGACACGGTCCTCGTTTTCCCTGAACCTGCGATGGACCAGAGAGGCTTCGCCGAGGCCCTGCAATTGCGCTGTTCTGACTTGGCTGAGCGCCTTGTCTTCGGCTCGGGACGCGAGGTCACCGGTAGAGATGTGCGTAACGGCTTGGGAGGGTTTGCCCAATCCTTCGGAGTTGTTGAGGCCGCGCGTGATTTCGCACGCGTGATGCCGGCAAACCGACAGGCGGGCGGCGCTCCCGTGGGGTGGCCGGTGCTGGAGATAGACGTGCGGGCCGCAACGATCCGGCGTTCTGTGGTGCGGACCGCCTCCCGACAGGGCGACGCGACCCCGACGATCGCCGTACGCGCCGAAAGCGCCAACTCGTGGCGACGCCAGGGCCTGGACTCCCTACCGCTGCCGCCTGACATGCTGGCCGGCCACGGCCTCGGCTATCTCGGCCATCCGGGGGGCTGGGGCCTGGATTGGACCACCGCTTCACCGGTGACTGACCGGTTGTGGATAGACCTTGGCGGGGCGCCCATCGAGTTGACCTGGTCGGGACACGAAGACTCCTTTGACCGGTCGCTTCGCGCCTGCCTGCTTGAGGGTGTTGAGCGTACGGTCGGAGCCCTCGGCGGCGGTTCCAACGTCGTCACATGCCCGGCGGCCGAACTAGACGCTCGCTACTACGGCCCCGACGCCTTCGGCCGGTTTCCGCCGGTGGCCTACGGCGTCCAGGTTGAGGAGTTCAGCCCGTGGGAGCCCCACGAGTGGGTCGCTGCCCGGTCCCTGGTCACGGGTGAACGGGTGTATGTCCCGCTGGAACTGGCTCATTATGGCCGTGAGGTTAGACGGCGCTGGGCCTTGGGCACGTCGTCGGGTTGGGCGGTGGGATCGACCCCAGAGGAGGCCGCGTTCTTTGGGCTCCTGGAATTGGTGGAGCGAGACGCCGTCGTTTCCTGTTGGTACGGCGGGATCACCCCGGACTCCGTCGATGCGGCCACGGTTGAGGGAATTCAAGATGTCCTCACGCGAGCCGGCCTGCTGGGATGCCGCTTCCACCTATCTCTCGTCCCGTCCGATTTCGGCATACCTGTGATTGTGGCCGCGGCGGAAGTGGAGGAGGCGTTCGTCTTTGGCTCGGCCGCGCACCCTGATCCCGAGCGGGCTGTGGTTGGCGCGGTCAAGGAGGCCTGGACCTACCTGCCGGAGAGGGAGCGCCACGCTCGGCGTCTTCGCAGTGCCGGCGTCCTTCCAGTCACAGACTTCGCGGCTGTGAGATCCATCCACGACCACGCCTCACTCGCGTTCAAGCCCACCGGGCTGAAAGGCCTGGATCGGTTCAAGGACAAGGGTCCGGAGCGCTCCGTGCCACTGGGGGAGATCCCGCCTTGGCAGATGGACGATGCCGGCGACGGCCCCTTGGGAGGAATCGTGAGCGCACTCGCGGCGAAGGGCCTGGAGCCGCTCGCCACAGTGTGCGCCTCGGCAACCGCCGACGCCATAGGCGTCAGCGTGGTTGGAACCCTCGTGCCGGGACTCGTCCCCATCGATTTCGGCTGGAATCGCCAGCGGGCGTTGCAGATGGACCGCACCGGTGCGTTGGCGGCAGCGTTCGGGAGCCCGCCTCCGAATGCCGATCTGGCCGAACCCCACCCGTTCAGTTGACGGGCATCGACATGAGCGTTGAAAAGAGGGCGCTCGCGCCCCTAGAGGGAAAGGAATTGGATCGGTGTTAGAAGTCCGGCCAAACGTCTACCGCGCGCCGCCGCCGGTCACGGCGGGATGGCGCTTCGGCCCGGTGGCGGTGCTGCGCGCCGCCAGCCTCCTGTACGCAGCGTTTGCGGCTGCGGCCGCGCCGGTCGTGGGGATCGGCCTGTTGCCCGCACTGGCGCTGATTGGATGCTGGCGGGCACGCGCGTCTGGCCTGCCGGGGGCACCCCCCAAGCGGCGGACGGTGACTGCCGCGGCCCGCCGGGCGGTCACCGGAACCTCGGCGGCACAGGGAATCACGCTGGTGGGCGGCGGACTCCTCTTGTTGGCCGTCGGTCGCCTTGAGTGGTGGCCGGTCGCGGTGGTGGCCGTCAGCGCTGCCCACCTCAGCGCGGTTGCATGGGTTGCCCGCCGTGCACTTGACGCCGTCGCCGTTCCCGCCGCGTGGCTGGCGGCGATTGCAGGAGCCGTCTTGGTGGCTCGCGGTCAGTGGCAAGCCGCATGGGTGGTTGCGTGCGGCGTAATGTGCCTGGTCACTGCCACCTATGCGAGGCGGGTCGCCACCCGCGAGGTTTCACCACGGAGCGAAGAGCAGTGAGCGGCCCAGTCACACGGGTCGTGACCTTCTCCCGGCACGGCTCAACCGACGAGGTTGGAGCGTGGATCGCCGCTGCCCTGAACCGCGAACAAAACCGATCGGTCTACTTGACCGACTCAACCGAAGATCCCAGCACCGGTCTGGGCGAGGCGAGTGCCGTCATCGTTGGCGTGCCTGTCTACGCCCAGCACTTCCTGGCGGAGGCGCGCCACTTCCTGGCCGCTCGTCAGCGCCTGCTCGCGAGCCGAGAGCTGTGGCTGTTCACCTGCTCGATTGGTGTCTCAGGGGTCAATGACCTGCCGCACGACGCTCCCGACTTGGCGCCCGCAGGTGTGGCGCACTTCGCTGGCAGTCTGGACTTTGCCAGCCTTAATCGGGCCGAGCGTCTGCTCATGCGTGCGCTGGGCCAGTCCGGTGGTGACAGGCGCGAGCGAACCGGCGTTGAGCGCTGGGCGGCGTCAATCGGCCGTGTCGGCGCGCTTGTTGCCCCAGTTCCACACCGGTAGCTTGGTGCCTTGGGTGGGTCCGTGTCGCCCGCTTCCAGCGGGCGCACCGCCATCTTCACCTTTACGTCGCGATGGCCAGGGGACGCCGCGCCAACATCTGCCGGGTCGACACAGACCGGCGGTCAGGCGAGGGCGTGCTCCAGTTCGCTGCCGGCCAGGCGGTCGATCCGGGCCGCGCGCAGGCGGGACCAGATGACGGGGGCTATGGCGATCAGGCCGGCCACCACGGCGCAG
>JAITFE010000159.1 GCA_031281585.1 Bifidobacteriaceae bacterium
CTTCAAGCGGCGCGGGCGCCGGTCGACTATCGTGCCGCAGACGAGGTTTTCGTCAAGCGGCAGGAGGCCATCGCCCAGTGCATGAAGGAGCGCGGCTTCATCTACCATCCGCTCACCCCCGCGTCGGTACTGAAAGAGGAAACAGTCAATGCGGAGGACAACGATCTTTCCATTCCGTGGCTGCCCGATAGTCTGGAAGAGGTCAGGCGCGTCGGCTACGGCATATCACCTCCCGAGGACCTTGGGGAATTCGAAGAGGCCATCACCTCAGAGGCGGATGCCTCGAACACCGAATACCGGGACGGCCTGTCTCCCGATGCCCAGCGCGAGTACGACCTGGCTCTCGGCGGGTATCACGGCTTTGAGGGGGCGGCCAACCCCGACACGGAAGCCTGTTGGCCATCGGCGGCTGCGCGATTTCCGGAGACCGAACAGTGGGTGGTCGAGCCATCTTTGCTAGCGGGGTGGCCAGAGGCGATAGATAACATGGTTGCCGCCTTAGCTACCGAAGCAGCGTTTGACGGCTCGGAAACCACATACGGCGCGTACGCGATTGTGCGCGATCCCCGTTTGAAGGAGTTGAATAGCCGCTATTCTGAATGTGTGAAGTCCGCCGCCGGAGGCGGCTGGAATGCGAGTTGGGTGGATGACGTTGAGGACCCGATCCACGCAGCTATTCAGACGGCGCCGGACGGGTCCGAATTCGACTGGCAAGAGGGCGTTGCCGCCATGGACGCAACCGACATTCCGATCGAGTACAGGTCGTTGGTCGGGTCACAGGTGGAGATCGACATCGCGGTGGTCGACTTCGAGTGCCGCCAGGAAACGGACTACGTCCACCAGTACGCACAGATTCTCGCTGACGCTGAGACCCGGTACATTGAGGACCACAAGGCCGAACTGGAGGCGATGATGGCGGCCATAGACCGCATCATCAGCGGCATCTGACCGGGCCGGCGGAGGTGCGTTCCAGGCATTGCGGCCAGATTCGCTGGCTCAGGTGCAGACCCGCACTCGCGAGCGGCCTCGTTAGCCCACGCCGCCTTGGCTGTCCCAGAACGCGTGGTTGGCGGAGGTTATTTGGTCCCAGAGCGCGGCTAGTTCGGGGGTCCAGTCCGGTGAGCCCTGTTGCGGCAACGCCTCGCCGCGCCAACCGGGCGCGTCGAGCTTGATCTCCGGGTCGAACACCCCCTGGGCCGGGTCGTAGTCTGCTTCGCGTTGGGCGGCGGCATCGGCCTCGTGGGCCTCCACGTCGAAGTTGGGGCAGGCTTCCAGGGCCGAATGCAGTTCGTCGGGCGAGATTCTGGGGTCGAGCAACGCCGCGGGCCGGGTGGCCCAGGCGTCGGCCACCGGGGGCTCGGGGTCGGTGACGGTCAGCCCTTGCGTGCGGGCGCAACTTGCCCAGGCCAGGGTGGCCTCGACGATGGCCGCCTTTTCCGCCAGCTCCTCGTCTTTGTCGACCGGCGGTCCGGGCAGGGTGTACCCAGTGGCGGCGAGGCACGCCGCCCACACCTCGCTGTGGTCCGCGTCGCCGATCCTGAGCGCGTCACCCTCAAGGGCCTGGTCGGCGTACTCCTTCCTTTGCTCCAGGTTCAAGTCCGGGTCGCCGTCCTCGGGCATTCCGAGCACGCAACTGGTGAACTCTCCGGCGAAGCAAGCCTGGTACGGCTCGTCGGTGATCAACTCCACCTGCGGCACGCCGTCGAACTCGCGGGGCTCCGCCTTGGCGGGCAGGCCCGCGTCCGTCAGGCATTCCGCCATGGCTTCAGCCGGGTTGGGAAGCTCCGGCGCCTCGACCGCCGGGCTGCGCTCAACCTGCCCGCGGCTGGCGGTCGGCAGCGTGGCGACTTCCTCTCCCTGCGTCTCACACGCGGCCACCCCCAAGACCAGCGTCAGCAACCCAACCCATGCGATCCAGCGCCAAGCGCTCATGTCCAATCCCCTCCTTGTGGACCAATGGTAGGGGGAGCGGCATCGTGCCCCGTCCTACCGGGCCAAGCGCGAGCCCCGCCAGCGCGTCGACCCCGCCCCGACAGCTGTCTGCCACGTTTCACGGCCTAACCGTCCCACATTATCCGGCCTAGAACTGCCACATTTGCCGGCGTCGAAGCTCCACATTTCCCGGCCTAGTCGGTACGAACCCTCGCCAAGGCCCTGCGACCGGTGGCGCCCAAGATCACCCCGGAGACGGTCGGCGAATACCTCAAGCTGCTGGGCCGGTTGTTTGTGGTCGAAGCCCAAGGGGCGTGGGCGCCGGCGCCGCGCTCGCGGGCCGTGCTGCGCACGTCTCCCAAACTGCATTTGGCGGATTTCGCCTTAGCGGCCGTCTTGCTCGGCACCGAGGAGTCCCGCTTGGAGCGCGACCTTGCCACTTTGGGCACTTTGTTCGAAAGCGCCGCCGTCCACGGTTTGATGGTTTTCGCGGCTCGGCTTCGGCGGCGGGGCAGCTTCCGGCTTGGGCAAGTCGCCTACACTGAGGCTATGGGGCAAGAGCAAGCCGTCGCGACGTGGGTCTTCGTCATGCTCACTGCCATGCGGAAGCATTTGGGGCTGTCGGTCGCCGAGTTCGTCCCACTGGTTGATCGCTACGCCCTGATCCGCTTTCTTTACGACAACCACGAGTTGCTCCACTATTACGGAAACGAACATGTGGTGGCGGAGTTGTCGCGCCACGCCGGCGAGCAGGGGGCCATCCTTGAGCCAATTGCCTGAGGCGCTGTACCACGGCTCGGACAGCCGGGTCGAGGACGTGAGCCTCGACCGCGGGGTCCCGAACAAGGACTTCGGCCGGGGTTTTTACACGACAGCGGCAGCGTGGCAGGCGGAGCGGTTTGCGATCCTTAAGGCCCGACGTGCGGGTCTTGGTTTCGGGTGGGTGAGCGTCTTCGATTTGAAGGATCCGTCAGGCCTGCGGGTCAGAGAGTTCTCCGAGCCGAACGCGGTGTGGTTCGACTTCGTCCTGCGCAACAGAGGCTTTCAGCGTCTGGTGCAGGGCGCGGCGGACGTCGAGGCAGATGTGGTGCGCGGCCCGGTGGCGAACGACGCCGTTGGATTGGTGCTGAACCAATTCGTCGCTGGAGTGTTCGGGCCGCCCGCCACCTTAGAGGCCAGGGCCACGGCCATCCGCCTGCTCATGACGCAGAATCTGCATGATCAGGTCTTCTTCGGCACCGAGCGTGCCGCGAGCAGGCTTCGATTCAGGGAGGCATACCGTGTTCGAGTTGACTGAGGAGGCCATTGACTCGGGAATCGATTCGATCTCGGGCTACTTGGTCGCGCAGGCCGCTGAGCGCCTGGCCGCGTCCCCCGAAGCCGTGGCCGAACGCTTCTACGCCTCCGGGACGTATGCGCAGCTAAGCGATCACAGGACCGGTTGGTACTGGGACAGCATCCTGGAGTTGCTTGATCGCTTTCTGTCCGAGTTCCGCGCAGACGAGCCTTTGCCCTGAATCCCCGGCGCCGTCCCCTTGGCATGCGGCTCCGATTGGCCAAAGCCCGGGGGCTTGGCGCTCGGTTCGGAACGGTACGGTGGCGGGGTGTTCAACCGGCGTGACTCCCGCTGCCGGCGGGCGGCAAGCGAGAATTCGATGCTCTTGGGCGGCGACGGCGTTGGGCGGAGGCGGATCGGCGCGGCCCCGGCCGGCTTGGCGGGCCGCCGCGCGATTCTTGGAGCCGTCGCGCCATGAGTATCCGCATCGTCGAGCAGGTTCTTATTGAGCCACCGGCTCACGATGCCGTGCCCGCGGCCCCCCGCACCGGCGCCCGTTGGCTGGGTGGCGGCTCGGGCGGCGCTGACGCCTTGCGCCTGTTCTACCTTGCCGCGCTGGAGGAGGCCGTGGCCCAGGGGCGGCCCGCCGCCTCGTTGTCGCTGGCCGCGGCGCGGCCTTTCGGCCTGTCGGCCGCTGGGTCCTTCGACGTCGCGGAGCGAGCGGCCGGCGAGTTCCTCGGCTCTCACGACCTGGACGTTTACCTGGCGGTTGAGGACAAGTCGGCGCTCGGCATCGGCGGTGGTTTGCTGGACGAATTGGACCGACTCCTGGGCGGCCAGCCGTTTTCCGGGCGACGGCATGGACTGGGCCAACCGACGCCTGGGGCCGAGCCGCGGGGGCCTGAAATCGGTGCCGAGCCGGGCGGCGACGGGACGGGCCCAAGGCGGGCTAGGAGGGCCCGGAAGCGCCAAAGCCCGCGCGGTCGGGCGGCGGCTCGGATCGATCTGACCGGGGCGGTCTACGAGGCGGGCCCGGCCGCCGCGGCCAGGTCGGCGGGGCCCCCGCCGCCGGCGGCCCCGGCCGCGACGTGGGAACCGGCCTCCGCGCCAGCGGCCGCGCCCATGGCCGCCCAGGTCCCCGATGGCCACGGTTTGATCGAGCAGGCGCTCGCCGGCCTGGACGAGCCGTTTTCCGCGACGCTGCTGAAACTGATCGACGCGCGGGGGTTGAGCGACCCCGAGGTGTACCGGCGGGCGAACATCGACCGGAAGCATTTCGCCAAGATTCGGTCCAACCCGGCCTACCGGCCGTCCAA
>JAITFE010000160.1 GCA_031281585.1 Bifidobacteriaceae bacterium
CCGTGGCCGGTCGTGGTGGACAGCCCCCTTGGCGACATCCCTTTGACCTATTACTTCGGGTTCTGGCTGCCAGCCGCACTGGTCGGCAAGGCTGCCGGGCTGGCGGCGGGTTGGGCGGCCCTGTTGGCCTGGACCGGGATTGGGCTGACCATCTTCACCGTGCTGGTGTTCGCCTTGCTGAAGCGATTCGCGGTGTGGCCGGTGGTTGTGTTCGCCATCTTCGGGGGAATGGACCTGATCGAGAAGCTGATTTGGGGCACAGTTGACGGATTCGCCAGCATCAACTCGGTCGAATGGATCGACCTGGAGTACCTGTACTGCTTCACGTCTTTCGGCGACCAATTGACCACGGTGTTCAACCAGGCGGTGCCGGCGTGGATCCTCACGGCGTTGGTGCTGTCGCAGCGGGACAACCGGTCGGTGGTCGCCGTGTGCGCGCTGGGCGCCATCGAGTGCCCGCTGCCGGAGGTCGGGTTGGCGGTGATCGTGGCCGTTTGGATGGCGCGGCGGCCTGGCGGGGACCCCGCTGACTGGTCCGTCGCCGCTGCGGCGGCCGGTGACGGAAGCAGCGTTTCCCGCAGTTGGGCGCGGATCCGCGCCGCTGTCGCGGAGGCCATCTCGCCTCAAAACGTCGTGATCGGGGCGATCGGCTTGGCGGTTTTCGGGTCGTTCCTGGCTTCAACGTTGAATCAGGTCGGCCTAACGGCACAGCCGCCGCAAACATCAAGGGATATTGCCCGGCTTGCGGTGTTCTGGGTGTTCGAGTTCGGGGTGATGTTCGCGCTGATTCGCCGTCCGTGGCGGGGCAGCCCGCTGTGGTGGGCGGCGTTGGGGACCATGCTTGTCTTGCCTCTGGCGCGCGTTGGCGTCTTCAACGACTTGAACATGCGGGCTGTGATTCCCGCCCAAGTGGTGCTCTACTTGATGGTCTGCTGGACCTTGGCGCAGGCCAAACGCCCTTGGCGGTCTTTCCAGGCTGCGGCGCTGGCGCTGGTCTTGGCGGTCGGATCAGGGTCAACGCTTCACACCGCCTTCTTCTACGGGGAGGCCGACCTGCGGGCGGGCGGCTTTGTGGCCCAGGGCGCGGACTGGCGGAACGCCCGTCAAAGTGTGATGAAGCGGCTGGTCCCGTCATGGCGGGAAAACCCGACCGCCCAGGAGCCGTACTGGCGCCAGTACTTCGGCGACCAGGACGGCCTGTTCTACCGCGTTTTCGCGAGGACGCCCGCCTCCGAGCGGGCGGGACGCTGAGGCCGCCGATGCCGTCCGCCGCGCGATCCGCAGAACGAGCCGTTGGCGGACTTCCGCTTTCTGGGGGTTTGTCGCCTTGGCCGGTGCGGGCCGGCTACGCGTATTTGGCGATTCCAGCCGCACTGTTCTTGGTGGGCTGGCTGAGGTGGTGGTGGGCGGTACCGGCGTTGGCCGCTTTGGCGGTCGGCTTTTGGCGGATGTGGGTTCAGGCCCCGAAGGTGTGGGTGCCGGCGTGGAGCCGCCGCACGGTAGCGGTCGCCGCCATGGTGTGCGTGGTTCTGGGCGTTGGGGTGGTGTTTTCGGGTATCGGGGGCATCTCCCATCAGCACTGGGACCACGGTTGGCGGAACGCCATCTTCGAGATGCTGGTAGCCGAACGGTGGCCGGTGGTCTTGGACAGCCCCCTCGGCGGGGTCCCCTTGACGTACTACCTGGGCTTTTGGCTGCCCGCCGCCCTGGTCGGCAAGGCGGCCGGGTTGGTCGCGGGCTGGGCGGCTCTGCTGGCGTGGGCCGGTGCCGGGCTAGCCATTCTAGCCGTGCTGGTGTCCGGCCTGTTGAGACGGTTCGCGGTGTGGCCAGTGTTGGTGTTCGCTGTCTTCGGGGGGATGGACCTGGTGGAAAAGGCCGTCTGGGGCACCGCCGACGTGTTCAAGTCGGTCGGGTCGGTCGAGTTCATCGACTCCGCGCGCCTTTACGGCTTCACGTCTTTCGGCGACCAGTGGACCACGGTGTTCAACCAGGCGCTGCCCGCGTGGATCCTGACCGTGCTGGTCCTCTCGCAGCGGGACAACCGGTCGGTGGTTGCCGTGTGCGCGCTGGGCGCCATCGAATGCCCGCTGCCGGAGGTCGGACTGGCGGTGATCGTGGCCGTTCTAATGTTCTGGTGCACGGGCGGCGTGGTTTCGGCCGGCCAGCCGGCCGAAACCACCGGGCGCAGCACGGGCGGACGTTTGTCGCGCGCTTGGGCGCGGGCGCGCGCCGCCGCTGGGGGGGCCGCCACCTCGCAGAACGCCCTGGTCGGGGCCGTCGGGGCGGTCGTGTTCGGGTCGTACTTCGCCGCGACGCTGAATCAGACGGCGCTGGCGGTCCAGCTGCCGCAGACCCCCACAGATGTGGCTCGGTTGGCGGTGTTCTGGGTGTTCGAGTTCGGGATCATGTTCGCGCTGATCGCCCGCCCGTGGCGGGGCAGCCCGCTCTGGTGGGCGGCGCTCGGCACAATGCTCGTCCTGCCCCTCCTGCGGGTCGGCGCCTTCAACGAGTTGAACATGCGCGCGGTGATCCCCGCTCAGGTGGTTTTGTACATGATGGTTTGCTGGACCCTGGCGCAGGCGAAACCTCCTTGGCGGTCTCTCCGTGCCGTGGCCTTGGCAGTGATCCTCGCGCTGGGGTCTGGTTCCACGCTTCACACGGCCGTCTTCCACGGCCGGTCCAGTCTCCGCGCGATCGAATCGGTTGTTCAAGGGACGAATTGGCGGGTCGCGCGTCAAACTCTGCTGGCCCGTCTGGTCCCGTCCTGGCGGGATGACCCGACCGCCGTGGAACCCTATTGGCG
>JAITFE010000161.1 GCA_031281585.1 Bifidobacteriaceae bacterium
AACCGCCTTTGTGCCTCCAACCGCAATTCGCGCTTGAGAGCGCGTTCCATCAGCGAAGACGTGCCGCGCGGCCCGGCCACCGCCCGTGCGGCGGCCAGAGTTCCCTGGCTGATGGTGACCGTGACAGGCCGGGTCGGCCCCTGGCCGACCTGCTCGAAAATCTCCGGCCGAATCTCCGCCCCTGTCATATAAGATATATTGCCATATAAACGCGGGACCGCCTCGGCCAGGACCGGGTCGGCTTTGAGGTTGATGCGGATGGCGTGGAAGCCGCGCCACACGAACACGGCGCTGATCGGGAACGGGACGGCCGCCATGGCGTGGAAGCTGCGCCACGCGAACACGACGATGATCCGGAACAGGACGGCCGCCATGACGTGCACCAGGGCGCCCAGGCCGCGGCTCCGCGTATTGGGCGGGTACGCTCGACATGAGCCGAAGGCGCGAGCCGCGCGTCGGCTGACACCGTGTGGCAACGGAGGGGCGGCATGACGAATCCTTTTGACGGTACGGGTCAACCTGCTTCTTGGGCGGGCGGGTCGCAGCCGGCGCCGGGCGGGGGACCGCAATGGCCGAGCGCCGGTGAAACGCCCCAAGCCGGTCCCGGACAGGCGCCGATCCAAGCCGGCGCGCCTGCCCCTGGATGGGGTGGGCCGGCAGCCGGCGTGCCGGGCGGCGTCCCCAACGGGGGCGTGTTCTCACAACCCGCGTTCGCAGCGCCGAATCCTCGGCCCCTGCCATTGCCGCCCCCGCCGCCAAAACGGGGTAAAGGATGGATCGGCGTGGTCGCCGCAGTCGCGGCCGTGGGGATCGGCGTGGCCGCCTTCATGTACTGGCGGGGGGACAACGGCGACTTCGCCCAGTTCTGCGCGCTCTACAACGAGGAGGGCTCGGGAGCCGCATTGAGTGCGGATGATCTGGAACAGGGCCTCGTGGAGCTGCGAAAGGCGGCGCCAAGATCCGTCAAAGCAGACATCGGCAACCAGTTGGCGTTCATTCGCGAAGAACCCGAATTGAACCGGCTGGTCATGGACCCCGGCGCGGCGCAGGCGCTCACCCCGGCCGAGCAGCAGCAGTTCCTGAACGACCTGAAGGACGCCTTCGCCAAGTACGACATGGAAGGGTCGATCAAGCGGGTCCGCAACGAGGCGGCCCGCTGCCCGAACGCCAATTGAATGCCCCGCCGGAGGCAGGCGGAGGGCGACGGGTCAGACACGGCCATGCTAGAGTTAACATCTGTTGCGATAGCTATAACAACTCGGGTGGTAGAGCGTGGGAAAGGCGATGTCCGGTCCAAGCTGGGGGATCTTGGCTACGGGGGTGATCGCGCACGCGTTCGCGCAGGCCCTGTCTGCAGATGGGCACCAAGTTGTCGCAGTCGGGTCGCGCAGCCGCGCCCGCGCCCGGCAGTTTGCGACTGAACACGGCATAGCGCGCGCCTATGGCAGTTATGAGGAGCTCTGCGGGGACCCTGGTGTCGATATCCTCTATGTCGCCACGCCTCATGTTTTCCACCTTGAAAACGCCTTGATGGCCTTGGACAACGGCAAGCATGTGCTGATCGAGAAGCCGATTGCGATGAATGCCCAGCAGGCCGCGACCATCGCGACCCGTGCGCTGGAGACGGGCCTAGTGGCCATGGAGGCGATGCGCACGCGGTTCTTGCCCCACATGGCCGAGGTCCGGCGCATCGTCGAATCCGGGGCGCTAGGGGAGGTTCGGGCGGTCCACGCGACCATGATGCACAACTCCGGTCGACCGGCGCTCCATCGGGTCAACAATCCGGTGTTGGGTGGCGGCGCATTGCTTGACTTGGGCGTCTACCCAACGGCTTTCGTTCTTGACCTGTTGGGCGAACCCGAGCGGATTCAGGCCTGCGCCGTCATGAGCGCCCAGAGGGTTGACTGCGTGACCTCTGCGGCGTTCGTCTATCCCAGCGGCGCGGCGGCCGCGTGGACGGTCGCCATCAACGCCAAGGCTGACGCGCGGGCCGTAGTGGCAGGGTCCGAAGCACGCATCGAGATTGGTCAGCCGTGGCATTGCGACACCGACCTGACTTGCGTCGACAATCGCGGCGATGTCATTGCGCGCTATGGCGGCTCCGGCGGCAGTCCGGGTTTGCACTACCAGGCCCGCGCCATGGAAGCCTTGGTAGCTGGAGAGGACCGCACCCCGCAAGGCGCTCCCGCAAACCTCATGCCCGTGAGTGAGTCTGTCAGGGTGATGCGCTGTTTGGACTCCATCGGCGTGAAGATCGGCCTGACCTACCCATCCGATTCCAGGTAGTCGAAGCGAAAGGACCCCCACTATGGGCCGTTTGTCCGGCCAGGAACGCCTGGAGAAAGTAAGGGACTACGTGCTGTCCGCTGGAACGGTCCGCAATGAAGACCTTGCCAGCGAGTTCCACGTGTCTCTGATGACGGTGCATCGCGACCTGGACCGCCTGGCGGCGGAAGGGTGGCTGCGACGAGTCCACGGAGGCGCGACTGTTGAGAGGTCCGTTCTATTCGAGTCGAATGTCAAGTTTCGGTCGCTCGAAAACGCTGAAGCCAAGGCCAAGATCGCACGGGCGGCAGCCGACTTGGTCCAACCCGGTCAGGCGGTCTTGCTGGACGACTCGACAACCGCCTTGGCGGTGGCCCGCGAACTCGTGCTGCGTGGTGACCCGTGGACGGCCATAACCAACGCCAACCAAGTCGTCAACCTGGTCGCGGCTCAATCAAATGCTGACTTGATCGCTCTGGGCGGTGTCTACTACCCGTCTGCCGACGCGTTCTTTGGGGCCGGCACGGTGGCGGCATTGTCCAACCTGTACGCCGACATCGCCATGATGTCGACCAGCGCTATCACCGCCGGGGACTGCTACCACCAGCTTCAAGACTCGATAGCGATCAAGCGGGCCATGCTGGCTTCGGCCGAGCGGGCAGTGATGCTGGCCGACTTCACGAAGCTCTCCAAGCATGCCCTACACAAGTTCGCCACCCTGGCCGAATTCGCGACAGTGGTGGTCGATGACGCCGCATCCTCCGAGCAGATCAGCGAACTCGGCGAGTACCTGGCGGACGTGCGGGTCGCCGGAACCGTGGGGTAGCGGGCGGCGCGGCCGTCAACGCAAGGGGCGCTTCATCCGGTAGTAGGCGCTGTTCCAGCGTAGCTCCTTGGCAAAGGCGCGTTCGGTGGTGCTTTGGTCGATCACCAGGAGTTCGACCCCCAGCATCTCGGCCAAGTCCTCGATGACCTCGCGGGGAACAGACTGCGTCAGCAACGTGTGGTGTGGCGCGCCGGCCATCATCCAGCAAGTTGCCGACGTGCTCAGAGCTGGTTCCGGACGCCAGACGGCTCGTGCCACCGGCAAGTTGGGCATGGGCTGGTCTGGCGGGACCACCTGCACCTGATTGGCGGTCAGGCGGAAACGGTCTCCCAGATCGCAAAGCCCCAACACCATGGCCGGACCGGGATCAGCGTCGAACACCAGGCGGACCGGGTCGGAACGGTTGCCAATGGAAAGGGGATGGATTTCGAGCGATGGCGTGCTGGTGGTCAGCGACGGGCAGATCTCAAGCATGTGGGCGCCCAGGACCTTCTCTTCGCCGGGCACGAGGTGGTAGGTGTAGTCCTCCATTAGAGAGGAGCCGCCAGCCAGCCCGTGGCCCATCACCTTCGCCGCCCGCACCAGCAGGGCGGTTTTCCAGTCGCCTTCAGCGCCGAAGCCATAACCGTCCGCCATGAGGCGTTGGATGGCGAGGCCCGGGAGTTGGACCAAGTCTCCAAGATCCTCAAAAGTGTCAGTCAGCGCCCATGCGCCCTGCTGTTCGAGGAAGGAGCGCAGAGCCAGTTCCTGTTTGGCGGCGTACAGCAGATCGCCCCGGCGCTCGCCCCCCGGCGACAGTTCGCCGACCACTCGGTATTGATCGTCGTAGGCGGCAGCCAGTGCCTTCGCTTCGGCGTCGGACACACGGTCGATGCCGTCCACCAAATCGGCCACGCCCCAAGTGTTGACCGAGGAGCCGAAGACATGCTCGGCTTCCACTTTGTCGCCCTCGGTCACCCCAACGTTGCGCATATTGTCGCCGAAGCGGACCACCCGCAATGACCTCAGTTCAGCGCGCCCGGCGGCGGCTCTCATCCAGGTGGCTATGCGCTGGCGCACCTGAGGTTGGGAGACGTGGCCGGCCACCGACGTGCGGGCCGCGCCGAGGCGGGTCTCCATGAAGGCGAACTCCCGGTCGCCGTGGGCCGATTGGTTGAGGTTCATGAAATCCATGTCGATGCTGGCCCATGGCAACTCCGCCGCGAACTGCGTGTGAAGGTGCAAAAGGGGCTTGTCGAGGGCGTCCAACCCCTGGATCCACATTTTCGCAGGACTGAAGGTGTGCATCCAGGCGATAACGCCAACGCAGGATTGGTCCAGGTTGGCCTCGCGCATGACCCGAAGGATGCCGTCACGATCTTTCAACACCGGCTTCCAAACGATCTTCAGCGGCAGGTGGCCTTCCGCCGCCAGTTGGTCGGCGATCTTTCGGGACTGATCGGCGACCTTGGTCAGCGCTTCGCCGCCGTAAAGATCCACGCTGCCTGTGAGGAACCAGACGTCGCGGTGGTCAAACGGTGATTTCATGGCTTCTTCTTCCTTTCCAGCGGAGCCGAGCGGCCCGCGCGCTCTTACTTGATGGAACCTGCCGCCAGACCCGAAACCAGGTTGCGTTGAACCAGCAGGAAGATCAGAATGATCGGCACGGACACGGCCAGCGACGCTGCCATGATCTGGTTCCAGTAGACCTGTTGCTGTGTGGCGTATTGGCGTAAGCCTATGGCCAGAGTTGCGGTGTCGGCGTTTGTCATGACGGACGAGAACAGCAGTTCTCCCCACGAAGTCATGAAGCAGTAGACGGCGACAGCGATGATCCCCGGACGGGCAACCGGTATCACGATGCGGGTCAGCGCCCCGAAGGCGTTGAGGCCGTCCACCTTGGCCGATTCGTCCAGTTCCTTGGGTATGCCGTCCAAGTAGCCGACCAGCATCCAAGTGGCGAACGGTAGTTTGAAGGTGAGGAAAGTCACTATGAGACCCGTCCTCGTCTGGTAGAGGATATCTTGTCCGATCAATTCATCGATGTTGACGAAGATCAACACAAGTGGCACAAGAAACAGCACCCCGGGGAACATCTGCGTGGAAAGGACCGCGCCAAGGAACGCGCCCCTGCCCCGGAAACGGTAACGAGAGACGCCGTAGGCAGCGGCCAATGCCACCACCAATGCCAGCAGAGTGGAGACGGTGCAGACGATCAGCGAGTTGGCGAAGTAGCGGGCCAGCGGCACCGTCTGCCACATTTCGCCGAACGCTTCGAAAGTCACGTGTTTGGGCCACCATTCAAAAGCGTTGCGCACCTCGACCAACGGTTTGAGCGAACTTGTGAGCATGACATAGATGGGGGCGAGGGCGAACAACGTCAGGAAGATCGAGACTGCGTAACGGAAGATGCGGAAGGAAAGGTCTTCACTTTTCATTGCGTTCTCCTCTGCGGTTCCACGCCAGCCAACCGCCCGTCACGACCAACAGGAAAAGCAGGGCGAGGACCGACATCGCTGAGCCCAGGCCGAACTCCCAGGTGTGGAAGGACGTTGAATAGACGTGGATGGTGATGACGTCCATCGACTTCGGCGGGGTCTCGCCGAACAGGACGAACGCCGTGTTGAAGTCGTTGAAGCTCCAAAGGAACATCATGAGGATCAAGACGGCGTTGACGGGTCGAAGCAGTCCCAAGGTGATGTGGCGGATTTGCTTCCACGAGTTGGCGCCGTCTATGGACGCCGCCTCATATACGTCATCGCCGATGGACTGAAGGCCGGCGGTGATCGAGAGGAATGCGAAGGGCCAAGTGCGCCAGATGGCGACCGTGGCGGCGGCGAAGAACGCTTTGTCGCCGAGCAGCCAGAACTGCTGTTCCTCAAACAGATGAAGGGTGTCCACCAGCAGCTTGTTGACCAAGCCTCCTTCGCGTTGGAACATGAACGACCAGACGATCACCCCGGCGAACACCGGCATGGCGTAGGGAATCAAGAAGACGGTGCGCAGCCAGCCCCTTCCCCTGAAGGAGCGCTGGAGGGTGACGGCTCCGGCGAAGCCCAACGCCCATGATGAGGCCACCACCACAAGCGCGTAGGCGATCGTCACCAAGAAGGAATGCAGTAAGGCGGAACCGACCGAGGTGTCGAAGTCCAAGGCCACGCGGTAGTTGTCCAGGCCGGCAAACGGCGCGTGGAACCACTGCCTGATGAAGTACTGGTTCAGCGAGAAGAAGCTGGTTATGACGCCAGACGCCATGGGCACCAGGTGCACCAGCAACTCAAACAGCAGTGCCGCCCCGACGAACAGGTAGGGCGTGAAACGCGGGTTGACGGCCCCGCGCCGCCGCTTTGGGCGGCGGCGCGGGGGCACGTCAGTCTTGACTGGTGCGCTCATAACGTTTTCTGAGGCATCATGTCTTGAGCTGCGTCAAGTGCAGTCTTGACATCCTCAAGCGTGACAGCTTTGTCGCCGATTGCGGCTTGTCCGATCAGGCGGGACAATTCCCCGCCGGCGTTGGTTTGGAAAGCGTTGTTGTCGCCGTTCAGCGGCAGCGCTTGGGAACGATTCGCGAGGATGTCCACGAACGTTTCGGCCCATTCCTGGTTGGGGATGAAGTCGAGAGAGGCGCCCTCGATCACGGGAAGCACGCCGTAGGCGGCGTCCATCGCCTTCAGAGTCTGTTGATCGGTCATGAACTTCACGAACTCGAGGGCTTCCTCCTTGTGCTTGGTGTTCTCGAAGATGGCGATGTTGGTTCCCGCGATCATTGATTGCACGTCCTTGCCGCCCGTGGGAAGCGGATCGATCAAGGGCAACGGCACAACACCGAAGTCGTCGGTGCTGAGACCGGCGTCGGCGATCGCATTGATGACCGAGCCGTTCTGCTGGATGACGGTTGCCACCTTGCCTTGGAGGAACTCGTTCACGGCGTCGCCGCCGTTGGTCGACTCGTAACTGGAAGGCGACACGTAGCCCTTCTGAAACAAGTCAACAAATTGCAACGCCGTTTGTGCCATTCCCTCGGTGTTGATCGTCGCGTTGGCGTCCTCGTCGAAGGGAAGCACGCCGTGTTGCACGCCGTAGATGAACAAGAAGTGCATGATCATCGAGTTGTTGGCCCCCGGGTAGGCCAAGCCGTAGACGCCATTGTCCGGATCGGTCAGCGTGTCCAACTGCTCAAGGTAGTCCGCCCAGGTTTCCGGCGGCGTGAGGCCCGCTTCTTCATAGATCTTTTTGTTGTAGAAGAGCGCGTAAACCTGCGAGTAGAGCGGCAGCGAAGTGACCGGGTCCAAATCCGTGGTCGAGAAGGCGGCTGGCACGAACTTGTCCTTCCCACCGATCGCGGCGAGGGCGTCCGCGTCGAACGCCATGAGAGCTCCGGTCGAACCGTACCTGAAGGCGTTGGTGTTTCCGAAATTGAGCACGTCTGGGCCGCGCATCGTTGTGGTGGCGGTCACGATCCGATCGTTGATCTCGCTCCACGGCACAACTTCAAGGTCGATCTTGATCCCCGTCTCTTCGGTGAATTTGGATATCTGTTCGCCCAACTTCTCCTCGTCGAACGGTATGGATGGCCCCTGATTCGTGGCCCAATAGGTCAGCGTGACGCTGGACTTGGCCTCGTCGCCGCCTGTGGAATTGGACTGGTCGCCGCAGGCTGCGAGCGAGGCCATCAGAATGGTGGCAGCCGCGACGGCTAGTGTGCGAGTGGTTTTCATGGTCGCCTTTCTTGTGTTCTTTCCTATTTTGGGGATCAGCGGTTGGTCTCTAGTAATGCACGGCCGGGCGAGTGTACTGGAAGCCGTCAGTTGGCCCGGTTGCCCATTCGCGAGCCAGGTCTTCGTTGAGGTCGTGACCGATGCCGGGCTTGCCGTTGGGGTACAGGTAGCCTCCTCGCCAGTCGAGGGGGTCGACGAGCAAGGATTTGTAAGCTGGGTCCTGGTAGTCGCCGTTGCCCTCCATAATCAAGGTGTTGGGCGCCGACAAGGCCAGGTGCTGAGAGGCGGCGGGCGCCAGCGGGCCGCCAAAAATGTGCGGCGTGATCTGGATCCCGTGGGCTTCGGCCAAAGCAGCGATCTTTGCGGCTTCAGTCAGGCCTCCCACCTGCGTCACATCGAAGTTGAAGATGTCAGCCGCCTTGGCCTCTGCCAGTCGGGCAAATTCCCATTTTGAGGACAGCCGTTCGCCGGCAGCCACCGGAATGGTGGTCTTGCGGGCGACCCGTGCCATCTCGCTCGGCAATTCCGGTTCGACCGGCTCCTCGAACCAGAGCGGATCGTAGGGCTCCAATCGCTTGGCGAAACGAACTGCGCCGGAGGCCGTGAACTGGCCATGCGTGCCGATCATCATGTCGGCGCGGTCGCCGATCGCCGCTCTGATGGCCGCCGCCAGGCCCTCAGCCTTGGCGAGCAGCTTCTGGGTCGGTTGGATCGGGACGGGCTGCAGCGCGTAGGTGTCGCCGCCGGTCAGCAGGGGGACAGGGTCGAACTTCAGGCCGGTGAAACCCTCTTCGTCCACCATTTGAGCCGCCCGTCGGCCGACTTCTTTGGGGTTGGACCAAAACTCCTCGCCGTCCACGCCGTCGGTTGGCTTCAGGTAGGTGTACATGCGCACCTTGTCGCGGACCCTCCCGCCCATCAGCTCATAGACCGGCGCTCCCAGGGACTTGCCCAAGATATCCCAGAGGGCTATGTCGATCCCGGACAGAACGGCCGCCTTGGTCAGATCGCCCCCGTGGGAATAGTGGGCGTTGTACACGCTGTGCCAGATCGCCTCGATGGCGCGGGCGTCCCGGCCTAGAACAAAGCCCTCAATGACCCCGCCCACCACCGCCTTGAGCACATTGGGCGCGCAAAACACGGCGGAGGTGAAGACCTCGCCGTAGCCGCTGAACCCAGCGTCGGTGTCCAGCCGCAGGAACACCCAGACCGGCCCCCCGACCGTCGGGTCCGGATTGGCCACCGGGAACACTTCATAACCAACCACACGCATTTTAGATCCTCCTCGATCAAGCGCCGCCGGGCCCGGCGGCGCCGCGACTTCGGCTACGGGAGTCGATCCTCGCCGAGGCACAAACCTACCACGAACTATGTTCAAGCTGTCAAGACTTGTGTGGTGAACGAGCGGCTTCACTCATGTGTTCGCCCATCGCGGGTACCCGGCGAGGCTGCCGACGCGCCGGGCTCAGCATCCGAACATGAGGGCTCGGGCAGCCATTCGCGCTGGTCCGTGGGCAATTCTGAGCGATCGCCACAGAGCGCCCGCTGAGTCCTAGCGGTGGAATGTTCAATTGTGTTAGCCTCGGTCTTGCGCTTTTCGGCATCGAACATGCCGTGCCCGCCAAACAACAGGAGCCGATGATGGAGTATCCAAGGCTGATTTGTGCAGCCACCACCCCGTTCTTGGCCGACGGCACCCTGGACCAGGCGGGCCTGCGCCCGGCATTCGAGGGATTGAGGCAAGGCGGGGTGGCCGATGTCTTTACTCCGGGCACCACTGGGGAATTCACAACGCTCGAGGACGCCGAGCGGCTGGCGGTGATCGAGGCCGCCCTGGCAGTCTTCGGCCCGCAGCACGTCTACGCTCATGTCGGAGCCGCCAGCGAACGTCAAGCCGTGGCCCTCGCCGTCGCCGCGGCCAGGTTGGGGGCGCGCCGGTTTGGGGCCATCACCCCCTACTTCGTGAAGGCGGGCCCGGCGGCAGTGTTCGCCTACTACCGATCTTTGACCCAGGCCGTCCCGAAAGGCATGTTCTTTCCCTACCTTTTCAAGGCCAGCGCACGCACTGAGGTGACACCTGCGGCGTTGGCCGAACTCGCGACGTTGCCGGGCATTGTGGGGGCAAAGCTCTCCGGCCTGGACGCAACTGGGGCCATGGAGTACGTTGCCGCCGTGCCGGATGGCTTTCCGATCTACTCGGGCAATGACCGTGAGGCGTTGCGATTCGTGCTGGCCGGAGGCCGCGGAGCCGTCTCGGGGGTCTCGGCGGTCTTCACTGCGCCGTTCGTCGCCGCAATGGCCGCCGCCGGGCACGAGCAGAGCGCGGACTCCATAGGCCGTTTGCAAGACGGGATTGACCGGGCCTGCGACCTCACCCTGGACGGCCACTTCGGACTGCTCAAGGCAGGCGTGGCCGCACGGGGTCTGCCTTCGGGGCCTCTCCGCATGTGCGTTGAGGCTCCTCCCGCCGAAGCCGTCCGGCGCCTGCGTGAGGCGGTCGGGGCGGCGAATGCCGTCAATACTGCGAATCCAAGTTGAAGGAGACACATGATGAATGCCAAACGAGTTCTTGTCACCGGCGCCAGTTCGGGCATAGGCGCCGCCACAGCGCGGCTGTTCCGCGAGCGCAATTGGGACGTCGTGGCCGTCGCGCGTCGGATTGATCGTCTCGCGGAACTGGCCGCGGAAACCGGGGCTGAGCCATTCGCCGCTGATTTGACGAACCAGGATGATGTGGACCGCCTCGGCGCTCACCTTGCCGCCAGCGGCCCGCTCAATGCTGTTGTCAACAACGCGGGCGGGGCGTTCGGCATGGATTCGGTCGAGAAGTCGGATGTCGCCGATTGGCAAAAGATGTTCAACGTCAACGTGCTAGGCACGAAACGAGTGATTACCGCCACCCTGCCCCTGTTGAGGCGGACGGCTAGGGATGCCGGGCACGCCGACATCCTGAATGTGACCTCGATCGCCGGTCACGTGGTGTCGGAAAACGGCGGCGGCTACAACGCTGCCAAGTTCGCCGAACACGCGCTTACCGCCTGCCTGCGGTTGGAATTGGCGGGAGAGCCGCTGCGGGTGATCGAGGTCGCCCCTGGCATGGTCAAGACTGAAGAGTTCCTGCTCACCCGGTTCAACGGCGACGCGGCCCGGCGCCAGGAAGTCTACAAGGACATCCCCGACACCTTGACCGCAGAGGACTTGGCCACCGTCATCGTCCAGGCCATCGAGTTGCCCGGCCACGTTGACATTGACTTCGTCCTTGTCAAGCCAGTGTCCCAGCCGGCCACGTGGAAGCTAGTCCGCGAACCCCTCAAGGTGAGGGACTGACCAGCACGGTCTTGAAAGGCAGCCATCATGACGTTCCTGATCAACGACCCGGCGGCTTTTGCCGAAGAATTCATTGAGGGTTTCGTGGCCGCCAATCGCAACCTCTGCCAGGCTGTGCCCGGCGGCGTCATTCGGGCCGCCCAGCAGCCAAGAGGCGAGGTGGCCGTCATTACCGGGGGTGGCACCGGGCACTATCCGGCGTTCGCCGGGCTTGTTGGCCAAGGGATGGCGCATGGTGCCGCACTGGGCAACGTATTCGCTTCGCCATCGGTCAATCAAGTGGTGAGCGTGGCCAGGCGGGCCGCGAACGGCGGCGGCGTGCTGCTGGTCTACGGCAATTACGCCGGCGACTGCCTGAATTTCGACAGCGCGGAGGTATCGCTGCGTGAGCAGGGCATACCCTGCCGGACAGTGCGGGTCACCGACGACATCTCCTCGGCCGCGGTTGACCAGTCGGTCAAGCGCCGCGGAGTCGCCGGTGACCTGTGCGTCCTCAAGGCCGCCGGGTGGGCCGCCGAACAGGGGCTGAGCCTGGACGAGGTCTGGCGGGTGGCAGACAAAGCCAATGGGAACACCCGCTCTTTGGGAATCGCCTTCACTGGTTGCACATTGCCCGGGGCCGATGCGCCATTGTTCACGGTACCCGTCGGCAAAATGGCTCTGGGAATGGGGATCCACGGCGAGCCGGGCCTGGAAGAGTTGCCTTTGGCGAGCGCGGATGAGGCAGCGGGAATGCTGGTGACAAGGCTGCTCGAGGAGCGACCCGAGGCGGCGGGTGGCCGCGTCGCCCCCGTGCTTAACGGGCTCGGAGCGATCAGTCATGAAGAACTGTTTGTCGTTTACCGTGCCATAGAGCGGGAACTGCGCAGTGCGGGGATGACCACGGTTCAGCCGGAGGTCGGCGAGTTCTGCACCAGCTTCGACATGGCGGGGCTGTCCCTCACGCTGCTCTGGCTGGACGAAGAACTTGAAACTGCCTGGTTGGCGCCTGTCGACACGCCGACCCACCGACGGGGCAATGCCCCGACTCGACCGCTCAGGTCGGCCGAGGCCCAACAACACTGCATATCCCAGGCTCCATTACCGGCGGCGACTGATCCTTCCAGGGCGGCGGCCGCCAAGGCGGCGGTGGCCATAGCCGCGGCCGCCGCGACTATCCGGGAGGCGGCGAACCAGTTGGGAAAGCTGGACGCGGTGGCCGGCGATGGCGACCACGGCATAGGCATGAGCCGCGGTGTCAGCGCGGCGGAAGAGGCGGCAGCCGAGGTGGTGTCCGCTGGCGGCGGACTGGGCAGCACACTTGGTCGGGCTGGCCAGGCCTGGTCCGACCGGGCTGGCGGCACCTCTGGCATGCTTTGGGGGCTGATCCTGGAGACCCTCGGCCTGCGCCTCGGCGACCACGAGGCCCCGAACTCGGCCACCATCGCGGTGGCCGTAGAACAGGCCGCCGAGGCCGTTGAAACCGCCGGTCGGGCGGCCCTTGGCGACAAGACCATGCTCGACGCGCTGATTCCCTTCGCGAAAGAGCTATCGCTTCGGTCAGCACGGGGCGAAGAGTTGGCCGAGGCCTGGGCTGCGGCAGCGGAACGGGCGCGACAGGCGGCTGATGCGACTGCCGGCATGCTGCCGAAGATTGGGAGGGCCCGACTCCACGCCAAGAGGTCGTTAGGTACGCCTGATCCCGGAGCAGTGTCGATGGCAATGGTGGCAGCGGCAGTGGGAGAAGCTCTGTCGGCCGAAAAAAGCGCGAGTCGGAGGGCGCTGTGAGCCAAAGACCTCGCCCCTGGCGGATCGTGATCGGTTGCGACGACGCCGGATACCAGTACAAGGAGGCGATCCTGCGGGATTTGCTGGACAACCGCTTAGTCGCGGGCGTTGAGGACTTGGGCGTCGACGCGGTCGGCCACACCCCCTATCCCGAAATAGCAATAGCCGCCGCCCAGCGCGTCGCCACGGGACGCGCCGACCGGGCGCTGCTGATCTGCGGCACCGGCCTTGGCATGGCCATGGCGGCCGGGAAAGTGGCGGGCATCAGGGCATGCGTTGCCCACGACAGCTTTTCTGTCGAGCGACTGGTCAAGTCCAACAACGCCCAGGTGCTCGCTCTCGGCCAGAGGGTGATCGGCCTTGAGCTGGCCAGGCGCCTGGTGAGCGAATGGTTGACCTATCGCTTTGACCGCCGTTCGGCTTCGGCCGCGAAAGTCGCGCTAATAGACGCCTTTGAAGCGCGGAACTGAGCACTGTGGTGACTAGCGCCGCAGGCTCTCCGGTCGCTCCCGGGACGCCTGCGGCACCGGTGTTCCTCGGGGTCAGTTTGAAGACGTACTTCGACCACCGGCAAACCGTGGAATGGGCCGCCAAACTCGTTGAGGCCGGCCGGGCCTGGTCCGTCTCCCCGGAAGAAGTGGAGATCGTGTTGTTGCCCAGTTTCCCGTCCATACCGGCCGTGGCTCAGGCGGTCGGAAGCGCGGGCGTCAAGGTGGGAGCCCAGAACTTGTCCCAATTCGGGGCCGGACCCTACACCGGAGAGGTCTGGGGTCGTTCTTTGGCGCAGGTCGGGTGCAGTTATGTGGAGCTTGGACATGCTGAACGCCGCGCTCTGTTCGGCGAAACCGACGCTGTTGTCCAAAGCAAAGTGGCCGCAGCTATTGCCAGCGGCCTGATTCCGCTCATCTGTGTTGGCGAGGCGGCGCAGACCAGCCCGGGAGAAGCCGCAGAATTGTGTGTGCGGCAATTCGCCAACGCTTTGGGCGGTGTTTCATCCCCACCTCAACTTGTGCTGGCGTATGAGCCGATCTGGGCAATTGGCTCCAAGGACCCGGCTCCGGCGGAGCACATCGACTGCGTGGCGCAAGCCCTGCACGCGTGGGCCAGACGCCATTGTCTGGGCAGTACGATTCGCGTCATTTATGGCGGGACGGCCGGTCCGGGCACCCTCAGCAGCCTTGGCTCAAGTGTGGACGGTCTGTTCCTGGGGCGCCGGGTCCACGACCCGTGCGCCTTCAGGCAAATTGTGGCTGAGGCCGAAATCCGCGCCAGAAACCGCGTCGGCACGATCAGTGTGGCGCGCCGCACGGAATAGCGGCCTCCGTTCTCGCCCCCCGCCGCGATCCGTCCGCAATTGGCCAAGCGGGGGCAATAATCGCACTGGTCGGCCGCGCAGGTCGGCCGCAATCGGGGACGAACAAGGTTCAGGATTCGGGGGGCGGCGCGGCTCTGCGCCTAGCTCGTGCCCCACTCGATGACGCCAGCGCCCTCGACTCCGCAGAGTTGGACCAGTCGCGCCGCCATCTGGTCGATGGCTTCATCTAGCAGCTTGGGCGCC
>JAITFE010000162.1 GCA_031281585.1 Bifidobacteriaceae bacterium
AAGTGGCGGGGAACGGGAAGGTGACGTTCACTTCGCCAGGCCTGGACCTGAAGACCGGGATCGGCTTGCGCGCCTCACGGCTGGCGGTCTCGATCTTCTCGATGCCTCGTCCCCACGCCTCGATCTGCCCCGAACGGAAGAACGCGTTGGCGATGTCAGGATTGCGCGGAAGGGACCGGTGCTTCGCCAGCAGGTCTTCGACGGTCCACCCGACAGGCAGGCCGCCGTCGCTGTAGATGATGAGCTCGTCCGGGAACACCTTGATCTGGATAGGCACGCCACCCGAGTAATCGCGGTGGACGATGGCGTTGATCACCGCCTCCCTTATGGCCGCCTTGGCCACTGGGAACGTCTCGATCCGCTGGATTCCCCGGTAACTGAGCATCCCCTTGAAGTACTTGTCGTAGAGGATGTCGAGCACTTTGTCCGCCATCGAGATCAGGGGGCCGTGCACCTCGTCCATGAACAGCAGGTCGGCGCCGGTCTGGAAGTAGCCGATCTTCACATACGCGCCGGTGAACCACCGCTCCGGGTCTTCGTGGAACAGCAGGATGGCCGCCCGCTTGAGGTGGTTTCCCTCCGCCAGCCGCAGGGTGTCGATCAGTTCGGCGTCGCTTATCTCGAGGTCCCCGGCAGTCAACCGGTCGCTGAAGATCGCCTTGCGGCGGAAGTCCCGGAAGGCAACCAGATCGAGATCGGGCACGCCGACGTGCGGCACCAGAACGCCGTCCCAGGTCTTGCCCTCCTTGCGGAGCATGAACTCGTCCAAGGCGTTGCCCGTCAACTCCCGGTTGGTTGCCCCTGACCGGTAGTAGTACTTGCCGTGATAGCTGATCGGAGAAGGGTACGGGTTGACGGTGATGGCCAGGTACTGAAGGCCGTCCTCGGTCTTCAGGTTCACGTCCACGATGATCGCCATGGTGCTGGTGACCTTGTTGGGAATCTCTGTCAGCAAGGCGCGGGTGTCAACCACCCCGACCACCCTGCCCTCGTCGTCCTTGCCGATCTCAAGCACACCGCCTTGGGCGTTGGCGAAGCCACAGATCCACTTCAAGTACTCGTCGCGCCACGACGACTTCCATTCAACCGCCTGCGTCTCAAAGGCCATGAGCGAACCTCCCGTCTTCCGATGACACCACGCTACAGAAGACCTCCGACACCTTCATCGCCGTCAGCGCGTGGCACCCGTTGTCGTCTGCATCCCTGGGCTGCGGGCGCAGGTCCGCGAAGAACCCGCCTACCCGCACCTGGTCAAGTCGATTGCGGACCTCGCGGCGTCCGGGGTCGACACAAAGACCATCCTGCCCAAGCTGTTCCAACCTGGCCCGGACCAGCGCGATCGGGCCCAGGCTCTGGGCTCGGCGGTGATGCGCGCCAAGGCGCTTCCGGGCCGAAACGTCGTCAGCCACGGACAGCACCTGATCGCAGGAATGCTACTCGTCCCCGAAGTGCCGATGAGAGCCGACATGCGCCAGTCCCCGAGGACAAGGGCGAAGCTCATCACCGACAGGGCGGCCCAACTGGCCGAAGAGGCTCGGCGCGAGCACGCCCCCTGGCTGGACGCCATCTACCCTCAAGCCCCTGGACCATGGCACAAGGAAGCACGGCGCAAGGTCGTCCGCGCTGTGGCCGCCTAACGTGACCGCTACGGCGTCACGGGCCCCAAGCCCCTGGGAGGCCCACCCGCCACCAAGGCCCAACAACGCGACCTGGGCCGCGTCAGTCTCATGATGACCGACCTCCGCCGCCGCATCGAAGCAAACCCGTTCTTCGGCTCCCAGGCTGCATGACCTGTTATACCCCGACCACCGGCCTTGGGCCTGTGACTCCCTATAGGCAACCTGTGACGGGACAGATACGGGACAGGCGGGCTGCCTAGAACAGATGTCCGGGTGATCGAGAAGAAGAAGACCGCCCCCACCAGCGGTTTCTCAAAGTAGCTCCGACCGGATTCGAACCGGCGCTACCGCCTTGCGAGCTTGACCCAGGGCCCGATGGCGCGTTGGCTACTGTTGGAAACGCGCGCTGATCTTCTACTTCACCGTTGGCTGCCGTTGGGAGGAAGTGGCTGCTTGTGATCCTCGCGTGTCATTTCTGTGTCATCCGATGCCTGGGTTCAACGAATCCTGAGCCAGCGCGCGCCGATAGCTGCGGTTCCACGCCGATGCCTCTGCCAAGCCGGGTTACGGCGCGCCCGCGCAGGCCGAATTGGCAGTCAGTGTTGGGCGTTACGGTAGTGATCATGACCACCGCTGAAGTCGTGCCGAGCAGGATCAAGACCACCGATCCGCTTCATGAGCCGTGGCCGCTGACCGAGGCCGAGCGCGAGGTCTTCAGACAGCGGTCTCGCCAATCGCGCCGGGCGCGGATGGCCGCTATCAACGGTTCTGGCCTGCCGCCCGTGCACGAGATCAACACTCCCCGGTTTGATCCGCTCGCCCTGATGCCCCGCAGGCCTGGCAACTCGCTCTCGGCCCTGTCCTTGTTCTCGGGCGGTGGGGGCCTCGACCTCGGGTTCGAGCGCGCGGGCTTCGGCCACCTGGGGTCGTGGGAGATCCTGCCCGATGCCGCTCAGACCCTGCGCGACGCGCGGCCAGCGTGGAGCGTCTATGGCGGCGAGGCTGGCGACGTACGCGGCGTTGACTGGGCCCGCTACCGGGGAAACGCGGCGGTTGTTCATGGCGGACCTCCGTGCCAGCCGTTTTCCCACGCCGGCAAGCAGCGCGGCGAAGACGATCCACGCGACATGTGGCCAGAGTTTGTCCGGGCCGTCATGGGCGTACAACCCGACGCGTTCGTCGCGGAGAATGTGGCGGCGCTGGGGACCGCCAGGTTCTCCGAGTATGTGGACCGCACGATTGTGCGCCCGCTAGCCCGGCAGTACACCATTAGACAGGTCATGATGCAGGCTTACGACTATGGAGTGCCGCAGTCCCGGCGCCGCATCGTGTTTGTGGGGTTCCGAAACCGCTCGCTGGCCCGTAACTGGGTTGCCCCGACTCCGACCCACCGGCCACTCGGCGCCATGGACGATGGCCTTCCCGAGACGATGGGGATGCGGAAGGCGCTCGGTCTGCCGGACATCGGCGTCGACGACGTTTGCCCCACCATCCGCTCCGCGCTGACCGGGCCGCGGCACACCACTTCGATCCTCAACAGCGTCTCCGCCCAGCGTGTCTTCGAGGCCCTAAAGGTCTGGCCAAACGGCGTGGCACCCACCCGCGAGGCCGCCCGCGCCTTTGTCGCCAAGAACGGGCATTTCCGGCTCTCGGTGCCCGATGTAGCTCTCTTGCAGGGTTTCCCGGAATCGTGGCGGTTCGCCGGAGCCGTCTATATGCAGCTTGGGCAGATCGGCAACGCGGTGGCCCCGCCTGTCGGCTACGCTGTGGCCTGCTCGGTCGCCGACGCCTTCCGCAAGTAGGCGCGCACCAGTTCGCGCAGCCGCGCGGCGTGCTCGTCTGTGATGCGCTCGAAGCCGTCGAAGAAGCCGGATTCGATATGCGGATTGTTCAGCGTGGCCCCGCGGAGGATCACATAGCGGGCCCGGCTGTTGAGGATGTCCACGATGGCCCGACGCGAGTAGCCGCCCTCCACGTCCTGATGCCGCAGATAGTCTTCCCGCCGCCACTGCTTCTTCATGATCCACTTCGCGTCCGACACCGGGTAGACGGGTTTGTCTCCCATAATGCGGGCGGCCATTTCCTCTGTCACCAGGCCGGGCAGAGCGTCAGCCAGTGCGATGTCCGGCAGCATGTACCGCTCCTTTTCGGCTATCCACGGCTCCATGTCGTCAGGTGACGCATAGACGCAGTAACGGAGCTTCGACCCCGACTTGTCATAGAACGCGAACAACCAGTGCAGACCGTTGCGCCACTTCCGGATGTGGTCCGGTCCGAAATCGCGCACTGTAGAAACCGATCCGCCCGTCGTCGACTTCAGTTCGAAGTCCAGAGTGCGCCCATCAATGGTCAGGTGCGCGTCGATGTCGCTCCGTCCGCGGTCCTCCGGAACCGTGAGATTGAAAAGCTGGATCATCTGGCGCTCACGGGCGTCATCCTGAACGGGCACGATCCGATCCTTCCACGCCAACCCCGATATTGCACGTCGCCCACCCCGAAGCCTAACCTGACTGTTTCGTGGGGAATGGATGTTGATGCGAGGAAGGATGCGCGGGAACTGGAGTTCGATTGGGTGAAGAGCTTCGTGAACCCGACGGTGCGTCCGTTTTTGGGTGGACTTCTTCTGGAACGGCGCTTTAATCGACCGGGTTGAGCTTTTCGCGATTGACGGCGGCCACGGAATCGTACCGGCCATGGGCTCGCGCCTCAGGGTCAGCGACTTCGAGGTAGCGGTCGCCTATCTGATACACGACTTGGACGGTTCCCCCCAATGAGGATAATCCTGGCCGTTACCTCGACCTTTTGGGGGCGACGAAAGTACGGGACGCGGAACGGTGGGGAGCGGGCTCACCAAGTGACGGAGCGTAGTCGACGACGAGTTCTCTCGACCTACGGGGCGCGCCCCGTGTCCGCTGCGGCTTAGGAGAAGCTCGCTCGACTGCTGGCGCGGCCCGGCGACAGTCGGGGATGCCGCTATCTGCACGAGCGTTCGTGGCGAGTGAAGAGGAGACGAGGACACTGGTACCGCTTGCAGCGTCCTCGCGGGCTGCGTAGGGCTTTGGCCACCACGGCCCTCCCCGACCGGGATTATGCATCGGGCGAGCAACCCGAGGAACAATCCGGCCAGCACTTCCCCGAGGCCACCGGCAGTCGCGTCCCGAAGAAACCCACCGATCCCCTTGCCAAGCTGCCGGAGCCTTCCCCATTCGGGCTTCGCCTTGTTGGCTTCAGTCGCTAGATCGGCTAGCTGGCCGCGAAAGATCTCCGTATCGGCATCGGTAAGCCCCAAACTGAAGATTGCTTGCTCTGCTGCGGCGATAGCCTTGCGAACCTCTGCCAGGTCCGATTCGGTAGCCAGGACCACCGCCTGGACGGCTCTGGGACCGGCGATCTGGGCCGGGCCATTGAACGTGTTCCCAGTGACGTTCACAGTCCCAATCGCCATCGAGGCACCCGCTTGCTGTCCGCCGTTCTCGATCCAAGTTTGGCCCTGATCGGTGAGCCCGATACGGGCTACATCCCCACCCAATGCTGTAATGCATTTTGCACATTGTTGCTGTTCGAGCCAAGCCGCAGCCGTGTACGCGTCCTGGGGTGCGAGGCGCTCACCGTAGAAGGTCGCCTCCGGAGCGGCCAAGAAGTCGGCGGTATTGTGGAGTTCCGCCGGGTCGTCCTGGCGGATCAGCCATGAGGCCAGCGCTCTCCGCGAGGCCTGCCGTCGTCGAACCACATGGCCGCGACGTCGCTGAACCTCGGCAATGAAATCTCGGCCCTCTCGCCGGATGAATGCGCCGCCATAGCGGCCGGTCATCCTCTTCTGGCTGTACATCAGCCCGGCCTGAATAAGCGCATCGGCGTCGTCCTCGACTTCGGGGTAGGCGAGTTCTCCCTCGAACATCACCTCCCTGCGGCCGTCAGGCACCTGCTCGTGGATGGTCTCCAACAGCCGCAACCGGCGAAGGTCGACGGCGCTCATGTCGGGGGAAAGGTTGATCGCTCCCATGTCCACCAACCGTACCCGTCACGACTGATACCCTGCGGGCCACCGCTCGCACGCTCCAGTGTCATTTCTGTGTCATTTTCCGGCTAACAGAACGCTTGTACGTCTCCGCGACCGCGGTAAAACCGCAGCCCCCACCAGCGGTTTCACAAAGTAGCTCCGACCGGATTCGAACCGGCGCTACCGCCTTGAGAGGGCGGCGTGCTAGGCCACTACACAACGGAGCCAAAGGCCTGGTCAGCCGTCCAACTGGGAGCCAGTTGAGC
>JAITFE010000163.1 GCA_031281585.1 Bifidobacteriaceae bacterium
CACCGCTTTTCGCAGTGGTCGGGGTGGCGGGATTTGAACCCACGACCTCTTCGTCCCGAACGAAGCGCGCTACCAAGCTGCGCCACACCCCGAGGATCAAGTGATCCGGCTGCCGAGTCTACCCGGCCAACGGCCACTCATCATACAGATTCCCAGCCGCACGGCCATCCCAGCTCCGACAGCCCGCCTCTCCGACCGCCCGATGCCGCCTTCCCCCAGCGAGCGCCCCGGCTCCCGGTCCAAGACCAACACCGACCCGCAAGCCGCATCAGGCCGCGTTAGGTCGCCCGACCCGCCCCGCAACCCAAGCCAGCAACCCAATCCCGCGACCGACCCCGCAGCCAACAAGCCCGCAGCCAGCAAACCCGCGTCCAACAAGCCCGAAATCCGCGCAACCGACAACCCGACCCCCAGTCAGACCCGCGCCCCGCGCCGGTAAACCTCAACCGGCACCAGGTCCGAATCGGCCAGGACCAGGTCCGCCGCGCGCCCCGGCGCCAGCGAGCCGAACTCCAGCGACCGCCCGAGCACCCGCGCGGGAACCAGCGAGGCCGCCGCCACTGCGTCCTCCAACGCCACGCCGCTGTCCCGCCAGGCCGACCGCACCACGTCGATCAGGTGCGCGGTCCCACCCGCAATCGAGTCGCCCTCCGTCAGCCGGGCCACGCCCCCCGCCACCGTCACCGCCGCCGGCCCCAACTGGTATTGCCCGTCCGGCATCCCCGCCGCCGCCATCGCGTCCGTCACCAGCGCCACGCTCGCCGGTCCCACCATCGCGAACACGTCCAACACCGTCCGAGGGTCCAGATGCACCCCGTCGGCTATCAGTTCCACCACCATCGCCCCGCGGGCCGCCTGCGCCAAAGCCTCCAGCGCCGGCCCCGGCCGCCGGTGGTGGACGGGCGGCATCCCGTTGAACAGGTGGGTCGCCGTCGCCATCCGCCCGAACCGCGCGCCGGCCCGCGCCAGCTCCGCGTCCGCCGCTCCCACCGCCAACCCCATTTCCTCAGCCGTGCACACCGTGTGCCCGAACGACGGCACCGCCCCCGCCTCCGCCAACGCCCGTATCACGTTCTCAGCGCCCGATGCCGTGCCCCCGTCCCCAGCCCCATCCCCCGCCCCAGCGGCGTCCGTCGGGAGAATCCCCGGCAACTCCGGCGCGAGGGTCATGACCGCGAATCCGCCGCGCGCGGCCTTGGCGACCCGTCGCACCAGGCGCGGGTTCGGCATCTGCATTTTGGCGGGATCTTGCGCCCCCGCCCGATCCTTCGACAGGAACGGGCCCTCCAGGTGGATGCCAGCCAATTCGCCCGCCACGTAGAGCTGCGACAGCAATGCGGCTTGCCGGGTCAGGGTTTCGGGGGCGTCGGTGACCAGCGAGGCCACCAGCGAGGTGGTCCCATGCCGCCGGTGCTCCATGACCGCCACCATGGCCTGCTCCACGCTGACCGCGTCCGGGAAGGATTGGCCACCGCCGCCGTGGCAGTGGATGTCGACCAGGCCGGGCAGGATGAGTCCGTCCCAACGCCGGGCCTCCTTCAAGGCGTTCAGAGAGTCGACGGCAAACCGGTCCGGGTTGTACTCGTTGAGCGTTTGCTCCAGTTCCAGGACGGCCTGGTAGTCGCCGGCTGCCGCGATCGCGCCTTCCCGGATCAAGACCACGGCGTCCGGCACCTGCCGCAAGGCCACGCTGGACGAGTCCCAAGGCGGCGCAGTCGGCGCGTCGCGGTCGTGTTCCCGCATGCGCGCCCAGGCTTGTCCGTCCGGGCCCTCGCGATCCCCCGCGCCGCCGTCCCCGAAGTCGCCGTCGAATTCGCCCGCGTAATCCTGGTCCTCATCGTCTCGGCGTGTTTTCACAGGCAGGACGGCCGGGCCTCGGATAGCCCAAACCGCGCTCGGATCGCCTCGACCGGCTGAAGATGTCATCCCAGCATTGTTTCATCCGTCCCGGAACGGTGGCGAGAAGGCCGCCGTCCTGGTCCGAGGACTGTGCTTGCCTCCCTGTGCCCACACCGCAAGCGGGGGGTTACGTATCGCAGCGCGCCCCCCGCGGCGATTCGCTCATTGGGCGACCAGGCTCAAAGCCCAAAAGGCCTGCTTCGCCCTGCCGAGGCTGGCGGGGAGACCAACCGGTGGAAGAGCGGGCCAGCCCAGGCCAACGGACGCCTCAGCCACCCAGGCTCAAAGCCACGAAGAGCTGTTTCGCTTTGCCGATAGACGCGGAGGACCCCGACCGGCGGGCAAGCTGGGCCACCCCAGGCCAGCGGGACGCTTCAGGCGGGAGGTGGCCCCGCCGGGCCGCCTCGGCCAGGTACGGGGCCAGGTGCAAGGCGGCCCCGAGGACGCGGCTCAACCAGGCCGGCGGCTTTCCCGTCATGGCGGCGGCGTGGGCCACCGGCTCCGTCAGCAGCGGCCAGAGAATGGGCAGAGAGCTGATCTTCTTTTCCACGACCGCCACCAGCCGGGCGGGGTTGACATCCGGGCTGCGCAGCAGCGCGCGGATCGCCTCAGCCACGGCGGCGGAGCCGATCAGCCCGTCGTCGACCAGCGAGCCGACCAGGTTGGGGCCGCTGTAGCCGCCGTTGCCGACCATGCCGATCGCGACCGTGACGAGCGACACCGGCAAATCCGGCCGGCCCGCGCCGCCGGGCCAGCTGTTCCCCCCGCCAGCCCATTTCCGCGTCCCTTCCGCGACCAGGCGCTTTAGCGCGGCGTCCCAATGCAACCAGACGCTCGGCGCCTCGGCGGCGACCTCCCCGTCGCCACCGATCTGCTTGGCCTCGCACTGCCCCTCCTTCTCCAAGTCGTAGCACCAGTCCTTCTTGGCCACGCGGAATCGGCGCGGTTCGCCTCCCGGCGCGCCGCCCGGCACGGTCAAGTCGAAGACCAAGAACTTGGGGGTGGTGCCCGGATCGGCCCAGCGAGCGGCCACCTCCACCCCGTCCGTGATGGCGGGCAGGCCGCCGGCGCCCTCGGGCCAGACCTCGTCAAAGGGCGGATCGAGCACTGGCACTTGGACGACAGGCGGACCAATCGGGGCCGGCAACCCGCTGACAACCTCCCGCGCGGCGGCGACAGCCCTGGAGGACCCGGACCGGGCGGCCAAAGCCCGCACCCCGTGCAGGTTGAGGACTCCGGGGGCCGCGGACCCGGCCTCCACGGCGGCGAGCGCCTCCGGCAGGAACTTGGCGACGGCATCGACCACCTCGGCGGTTCCGGCCACCAAACGGGGGGCGCGCAGGGACGCGCGGACCAACTGGTCCAAGACCGACCAGACCGCGGCCAACGGGCCCGTCTCGGCGATTTCCGCCAAGGCGGCGACCAGCGCCGCATAGTTGCCGGGATGGGCGGACCAGTCCAGGTAGCGGACGTCCGCCACGCCGGGGCGGAGCAGGCCCCGCTCCCAGGCCTCGCTCACGGCCAAGGCGGAATCCTCGGCGGCCACGGGGTGCACTGAGCGCTGGGCGGCCAAGAAGTTGACGGCCGCCCCCGGCGGCAGCGGCGCGGCCCGGCGCGCCACCTGGCGCAGGTTCAAACCCTGGTCGCGCTGCACTTCGCCGTTCCAGCCAACGTCAAGCAACGCGGCGTCGCCCCAGTGCGGGAAGACCGCCCAAGCCTCACTGATCCGGTAGCCTCGCGCCAGAGACTCAAACCGGTTCGGGAACGCCTTCAGCGACACCGGGTAGGGCACCCGGCCGATTTCCCAGAACCGCCATTTCGGGTTCAGGACCAGTTCCGGCTCCCGGACCGGATCGGCCAAGTAGGCGCGCGCCGCCTCCCCGGCGGTGACAGCCATCAACTCGCCCGATTGCAGAACCACCGGCACGGTGGACGCGGCCAACCGGCCGGCCGCCGCGGGCGTGACGGCGGCGGGGTTCAACCTGGTCAAGGCCAGCAGCAGGTCCGCCTCAGCGGCGGCGGTCCCGGCCTCCGCGTAAGCCTGGAGGCGATCCGCCAGGTCCTCGGCCCCAACGCTGAGATCGTCGCGGCTCGGTTCGGAGAGCACGCAGGGGAGCTGGCCCAACCGCAGGAAGACGGCGTGCTCGCGGGCCGTCAGCGGGTCGAAGACCCTCAGGTCGCCGCGGTCGTCAACATAGTCCAAGCCCCAGTGGCACGGCCGGCCTGCCACCCAATATGGCACCTGCGACAGGCCGTAGACAAAACTGGGACCCTCCCGCACCCCTCGCAGAGCCGCCTTGGCGGCGGCCGGGTCTTGGCCCACGACCGCGTTAGCCACCGCCAGGAAACGCTCCACCAGGACGTCGGCGCAATTCGCGGGCCGCCTGGTCAGCTCGGCCGCGAGTTCCGTCAGCGCCCTGGGCGTCTCCTCGCCGCGGTCAAAGCGCGGCGCCTCCCACACCGGCGGCGTCTCGCGCCACAGACCCAAGACAGTCGGCTCCGCGGTGTCGGCCGGGCCGGTTTCCAGCCCCCATTGGTCGATCAGTCGGCCGGCGGACCGGGCCACCCACTTGTCCCGGTCCCCGGCAAGCTGGGCGAGTTGGCCCGTCAGCGCCTCGGCCCCCTCCGGCCGGCGGCGTGCCAGCGCCGCCTCCAGAACGGTCCGGAGAGTCTTCTTGGCCGGCGCGGCGAGCGCGGCGATCAGCGCCTCGACCGCCACCGCGTCGTCTTCTCCGCCGATCAGCACCGGCCCCAGACGTTGCACGATGCCGCCCTCCCCAGTCGCCAGCAGCGGCACCAGCCCGTCCGCGCGGGCCGCGAAGTCGGCATTCTCCACGCCGAGTTGGTCCAACGCCGCCAGCCAGGCCTTCCTGTCCCCGGGACGGCTCGCCGCGTCCAAAGCGGCGAACGCCAACTCGACCGCCTCCGCGCGGCCCATCCAGCCTTTCTCCACACCGGCCGCGACAACCGGCCCGAACGGCCCGGTGGCGGGGGCGCCCGCGGCGACGCCCGCGCGCACGTGTTCGGCGAAGCGGTCCCGGATCGCCGACTCGGCGGGCAGGGCGCGTTGCGGACCGGTGATCTCCGCCGGCAAACCCAGGGTGGCGGCGGCGAAGGCCGCCCAGTCCTTGATGTACTCGGTGTTGTCCGGCACGGGCAGCGCCAGCCGTTCCACCAGCCGCACCGCCACCCCGCCCAGGGCCGAGGTCGAATGCTCCCACATCCGCCGGCTCGCCACGCAGGCGTGTTCAATGAAGCGGGCCGCGAACACCGCCCCGCGACTGGCCAGCACGTCTGCCACCAAGTCCTCCGTGAAGCCCTCATGCAAGGGCCGCACCTGGTTCGCCGCCCGCCGGGCGTCCACCCCCACCCGGACGGCGAACAGCGCCAGCATCGCCTCGCTGACGTCGACCTTGGAGACGTAACCCCAGGCGCGCGGACTGACCTCGGCGATGTCGCCCCACTCGCCGCTTCGCAGCCCCGCCAGAGCGGCCTGCCGTTGCTCCTTTGTCCCCGTGGGCAGGGACAGAGCCTGATCGGGGCGGGCGTCGGCCCAGCCCAACTCCTTGAACACCGCAACGGCTTGCGCGAGGGCGCTGGTCATGCCGACTCCTTCAGTTGAACGGCCAAAACGTGTTTGCAGGGACCGCGCCCGGTCGGGTGCTTGAGGTACCAGGCGCAGGTGCACCGCGCCGCGCTGACACCGCCGGCCGGGTCGAAGCTGACCTGGTAATCGCCGCCGCCAGACCGCACCAGCCACTGGCCGCCGCCCGCCGCCTCGACCGCTTCGACCAAGCCGCGCGCCGCCGCCAGCCGGGGGTTGTCCCTCGTCACCCGGTCCGGGTCGTCCGGCAATTCGCGGTGGAAGTAGGCGGAATCGTGCGCGTCCCAACCGACCCGGCCGGACGCGGCCAAGACGGCCAACGCGGCCCGCGCCCGCTCGGGGCCGATCCCCGCCTTCCGCGCGAGCCGCGCCACGTCGATCACCGGCTCAAACGCCAGCAGGACGCCCACCAGGCGGGCGTCCTCGAGGGCGGTGGGCGCGGCCAGGGAAACCAGCAGGGCGCCCTCGCCGGAAAACCCGCGCCAGGCCTCGGCCGTCAGGCCCAAGGTGAGCCTCGCTGCGGGCAGGGCCGCCTCCACCAGCACGGGTCCCGGCTCGCTGTCCGCCGCCTGGTAGAACGTCAACTCTTCCAGGTTGGTCAGCAGCCGCTTGAGGGCGCTGAGGCGGCGCAAGCCGGCCACGAAGACGGCTCCGCCAGTCCGCCGGGCAGCCAGCCTCGCCCCTGCTGGGGAAGGCGTCAACCAGCCGGATTGGTCCTTGCCCGTGGCCGCCGGCAACGAGGCCACGAAGGAACGCGCCCGCGCCTGGTCCAACTCCACTACCCGCTCCAGCCCGCAGTGCGCTTGGGCGGCGTTGCCCAACGCCCGCACCCACCGGTCCGGCATGGCGACGGGCCGCTCCCGCACCGTCTCGTCAAGGCTGGAAACCTCCAACCCGTCCGAGCCGACCTCCAGACGCAGCAGTTGGTCCCGCCGGACCCGTGCGAGCGCCTGCCTCAGCCCCAAGTTGACATCCACATTGGTGGTGCCGAAGCCGATCTCGCCGCCGTCGAACCCGGCCTCCAACAAGTCGAGGCGCGCGTAGACGCCGTTGCAGGCCGAGAAGCACTCGGCCCGCAGCCGGTCGCCCTGTGCGCTCAAGACCGGATCGCGGGACACCT
Source organism: Bifidobacteriaceae bacterium (assembly GCA_031281585.1). Classification (NCBI taxonomy): domain Bacteria; kingdom Bacillati; phylum Actinomycetota; class Actinomycetes; order Bifidobacteriales; family Bifidobacteriaceae; species Bifidobacteriaceae bacterium. Next base: position 6,624 of record JAITFE010000163.1, read on the forward strand.
CCGGCCTGTATTGGAAATACCGGGTCGCCGTGACCTCGGCCAACGCCGCCAGCCCGCGCGCCACCACGGCCGGGAAAGCCGCGAAGCCCTTGAAGAAGCAGGGACTCGGCGCCACGCCCTCAGGCGTAAGGGCCGGCGCGAGCGCCAAACCCAGTTGGTCGCCCTCCAACGCCGATTCGCCCACAAATGACCGGACCATCCCGACCCCTCCTGTCTACCCCGCCCGCTCCCCGCCTCGCAAGAATACAAGGGACGTATGTCAGCGCCGTGACCTGCCCGAACATCCCCCGAAGCCACCACGACCGGCCTGCGGCGGCCTGGCGCCGGGCCGCCCAGGCCCAGCCGAATGACACGTCCCCGGACGCCGAGCCGCGTCGGCCCGACCAGCCCCCGCGCCCGGTCTGACCCGCCCCCGCCCTGGCCCCGCTCGTCCGGTAACCTTTTCCGGGGCCGAACGCGGACCTCGGCGGGCGGTCACCCCGGCCGCCCAAAAGCGGCAGGAAGGAACCGACATGCCAGGAATAGTGCTGGTCGGCGCGCAGTGGGGCGACGAGGGCAAAGGCAAGGCCACCGACCTGCTGGGCCAGGACGTGGACTACGTGGTCAAGTTCAACGGCGGCAACAACGCCGGGCACACGGTGGTGATCGGCGGCCAAAGCTACGCGCTGCACCTGCTCCCCTCCGGCATCCTCACCCCCGGCGTCACCCCGGTAATCGGCAATGGCGTGGTCGTGGACCTGGAGGTCCTGTTCGGGGAACTCCAGGCGATGGAGTCCCGCGGGATTGACGTCTCCCGCCTGGTGCTGTCCTCGAACGCGCACCTCATCCCCAGTTACAACCGCACCATGGACAAGGTCACCGAGCGGTTCCTTGGCAAACGCCAGATCGGCACCACGGGACGAGGGATCGGCCCGACCTACGCGGACAAGATGCAACGGGTGGGCTTGAGGGTCCAGGACCTGTTCGACACGTCGATCCTGCGCCAGAAGATCGAGGGCGCTTTGATGCAGAAGAACCACCTGCTGGTCAAGGTGTACAACCGCCGCGCCATTTCCGTGAACGAGGTCCTGGACGAATTGGAGGCCTACGCCGATCGCGTCCGCCCCCTGGTGGCGGACACGGCCTTGCTGCTCAACAACGCCCTGGACCAGGGAGCGACGGTCCTCTTCGAGGGCGGCCAGGCCACCATGCTGGACGTGGACCACGGCACCTATCCGTTCGTGACCAGTTCGAACGCGACCGCCGGCGGCGCCTGCACCGGCAGCGGCGTGGGGCCCAAGCGGATCGACCGGGTGGTGGCGGTCGTCAAGGCCTACGCCACCCGGGTCGGCGCGGGCCCGTTCGTCACAGAATTGCACGATGCCGCCGGGGAGCGTTTGCGCGAAGCCGGCCACGAGTACGGGGTCACCACCGGCCGCCCGCGCCGCTGCGGTTGGTATGACGCGCCGGTGGCGCGTTACGCCGCCCGGATCAACGGCGTCACCGACTTCGTGTTGACCAAGCTTGACGTGCTGACCGGTTGGGACCGCATCCCCGTGTGCGTGGCCTATGACGTGAACGGGTCGCTCCACCACGACCTGCCGGTCTCCCAAAGCGACATCCACCACGCCCGGCCCGTCTACGAATACCTGCCCGGCTGGGACGAGGACATCTCCCGCGCCCGCTCCTTCAAGCAACTGCCGCGCAACGCCCAGTCCTACGTCACCGCGATCGAGGAGATGTCCGGCGCCCGCATCTCCGTGGTGGGCGTTGGCGCGGCCCGCGACGCGATCGTCCAACGCCACCCGCTCCTAGCCCGCTGACCCCCCGAAATGGGGACGGTACCTGTTTCCGCAAGCGGAAACAGGTACCGTCCCCATTTCCAGGTACCGTCCCCATTTGCGCGGCCGGACGGCATCGTACAACGGCCATTACCCGGGAGGGCGGGAAGCGGCCGTTCGAGCGCTCGCGGAATGCGAATAGGCTAGTGGGTGGTGTGGATCGTGGGCCTACCGCCGGAGGCCGCCGGAAGGCGAAGGCGGACGGCGGACGATCTGCGGGCGTGGCCAACCGGGTGGCCCGGTAGCCCGACCGCGCTCCTCCTCCTGTGTCTGGTGCACCGCGGGGATTACAACTGACCGATGGAAGGTTTTGTGAGACATGACCATTGCTGACACCTCGTTCGCCGCCATTGCGGCAACGGCGCCGACTAAGAACGCCAAACTCATCCAGTGGGTGTCTGACGTCGCGAAGAAGACCCAGCCGAGCGAAATCGTTTGGGCTGACGGCTCGGAAGAGGAATGGAAGCGCTTGACCGATGAGATGGTCGCCTCCGGCACGCTCATCCGTTTGAACCCCGCCAAGCGCCCAAACTCGTTCCTGGCCCGCTCCGAGCCCAGCGACGTGGCCCGGGTCGAGTCGAGAACGTTCATCTGCTCGGAGAAGGAGATCGACGCGGGCCCGACCAATAACTGGAAGGCCCCGGCGGAAATGCGGGAGATCTTGGACACGGTCTTCACCGGCTCCATGCGCGGCCGGACCATGTACGTTGTGCCGTTCTCCATGGGCCCGCTGGGCGGCAACATTTCTAAGCTGGGCATCGAAATCACCGACTCGCCGTATGTCGTGATCAACATGAAGATCATGACCCGCATGGGGCAACAGGCTCTGGACCTCATCACCGAGGACGTGGACTTTGTGCCCGCCGTGCACTCGGTGGGCTACCCGCTGGTGGACGCGGACGGCAACGAGCGCCCCGACGTGGCCTGGCCCTGCAACGACGAGAAGTACATCACGCACTTCCCGGAGACCCGCGAGATCTGGTCCTACGGCTCCGGCTACGGCGGCAACGCGCTCCTCGGGAAGAAGTGCTACGCGCTTCGGATCGCCTCCGTTATGGCCCATGACGAGGACTGGATGGCGGAGCACATGCTGATCCTGAAGCTGACCAGCCCTCAGGGCAAGACCTCCGTGGTGACGGCGGCGTTCCCCTCGGCCTGCGGCAAGACGAACCTCGCCATGCTGGTGCCCACCATTCCGGGTTGGAAGGTGGAGACCGTTGGCGACGACATCGCCTGGATGCGGCCCGGCCCGGACGGCAAGCTATACGCGATCAACCCCGAGGCGGGGTTCTTCGGCGTGGCGCCCGGCACCTCGATGCAGACCAACAAGAACGCCATGCTGTCCATGACGGAGAACACCATCTTCACGAACGTCGCCCTGACGGATGATGGCGACGTGTGGTGGGAGGGCATGACCGACACCCCGCCCGCGCACCTGATCGACTGGCGCGGCAACGATTGGACCCCGGCTTCGGAGGCCCCGTCTTCGCATCCGAATTCGCGCTTCACGGCGCCGGCGGAGCAGTGCCCAATCATCGCGCCGGAGTTCAACGACCCGAAGGGCGTGCCGGTGGACATCGTGCTGTTCGGCGGCCGCCGAGCCACCAACGTGCCGGTTGTCAACGAGTCGCTGAATTGGGAGCACGGCGTGTTCATTGGCGCCACGGTCTCATCCGAGCAGACCGCCGCCGCCGAAGGCGCCGTGGGCGCGTTGCGCCGCGACCCGTTCGCCATGCTGCCGTTCTGCGGTTACAACATGGGCGACTACTGGGGCCACTGGCTGCACATGGGCGAACTGCTGGGCGACAAGGCCCCGCGCATCTTCCAGGTCAACTGGTTCCGCAAGGACGCCAACGGCAAGTTCCTGTGGCCGGGCTTCGGCGAGAACTCGCGCGTGCTCGCGTGGGCCGTCGCCCGCGTGCTCGGCGACGCCGGCTCCGTCAAGACCCCGATCGGCCAGCTGCCGCTGCCGGGCGAGTTCAACGTCGAGGGCCTGGACCTGCCGGAAGGCGCCCTGGAGCAATTGTTCGCGATCGACCCGGACGCCTGGCTGGCGGAGGCGGACCTCACCGAGGAGTACTTCGCCCAGTTCGGCGAGCGCCTCCCCGCCGCGCTGACCGGCCAGTTGGCCGCGCTCCGCGAGCGTCTGCAGGCCGCCAAGCAGTAAGGCTCTTTGCCGCTTTTCCGCGCACGATGCCGTCCGCTCACCTTGGGCGGACGGCATCGTGCGCTTTTGCTTGCGCGGAGAGCCGCGGACACGATGCTCGCTGGAGAAGCTCGGCCCTCACTGGACCTCCCCGGACACAGACTTTTGCAGAGTTCGGCCGAAGTCTGTAAGAGTCTACGCTCCGTCCGGTAGCCCTGCTTTGGCAGCCGCGGCGGGGCCTCTGCCTTCGGCATAAGCTCCGTGTTTGTGCCACTGGCGGGCCTGCCTGGATGAAGGGAAACGTCTGGCTGTGGCCTGTCGTTGGCGAGGTCACGCCGCAGGCCTAGCGGATTTGGCGGATGTTGGGAGCCGGGGGCCAGGCCTTGTCCGCAGTGTGCGCCTCCGCGCCGAGCCGGTCAGCCAGCGCTAGGCACAGGCGATCCGCCAACGACAGGCCTTCGCCCTTGGTCCAGCGCCGCGCCGCCCATTCGGCGTCCTCCTCGGTGACGGGTTCGACCGCCAGGGGGAAGCTGGCCAGCAACGCGCGCGCGGCGTTCCAGTCGCGGCCGGCCGCGCGGGACTTTTGCGCCACCTCGGACCAGTTCGCGGCGGAACAGACCGCGCCTTCGGTCAGCGCGCGCGATGCCCGGAGCAACTTTCGCCCAAACGGCGGGGCCGGACGTTGAGGAGAACGGCATCGGGAAGCGGGCGGGCCGGGCCGGAGCGAGCCGGGGAAACCTCAGCCCAGCAGCGCGGCCACCACGAAGACCATGGGCGCCGCCCCCAGGGTGGTCAGAGTGACCGAGTCGCGGGCCAGGATGGTGGCAGACTCGTAGCGGCTGGCGTAGTTGAAGATGTTCTGCGCCGTGGGCAGGGCGGCCATGGCGGTGACGGCGTAGACGGCGGCGGGGTCCAGCCTGAAGGCGAACCGGGCCAGCGCCCACGCCGCCAGCGGCATGGCCAGCAGTTTCATGGCGGTGACCAGGATCGCCTGGCCCCGCGCGGAGGTCTTCGCCAGGACGGGGGTGTCCCGCAGCGACATGCCGAACGCGATCAGCATGATGGGGATGGCCCCGCCGGAGATCAACCGGATCGGCTCCATCGCCACCAGCGGCACCGTCCAGTTGGTCGCCGAGACGACCACGCCCGTCAGCGACCCGATCACAATGGGGCTGCAGATGGCTCCGACTATGGCCTTCGACACGGGCTGTCCGGCTGCGGCGTCCCGCCGTTTGGCGAAGACCGCCAGGAACGCTAGCCCAATCGGGGCGAAAAGCCCGGTCTGGAAAAGCACTATGGGCGCCACCAGCGCGGGGTTGCCCAGCATGTGCACCGCGATCGGCACGCCGATGTTGCCCGCGTTGGTGTACCCGGCCGCCAGCGCCCCGACGGTCAGCGCCGACCCGCCGGGCCGCCAAATCACGCCCGCCACCAGCGCGTACAACGCGAAGACCGCGACCGCGGCCAGGAATGACACCATTGCCAGGGAGGAGAAGAGCAGCTGCGGCTCGGATTCCGACATGATCACGAACAGCAGCACCGGCACCAGCGCGTTGACCGCCAACAGGTTCAGCTGTTTGGCGGTTTGCGGGGTGACCACGTTGAGCTTGGCGATCAAGTAGCCCACAACGATCGGCACGGACACGGTGACGAAGCCCTGCAGAGCATCAAACACAACCCCTCCGATCTTCGCCGATTCGCCACAGCCCACCTTAAGCCCAGGCTGGCGCCGTCACCGCAGCCGAAGGAACCGTCGGTCCCCGCCGCCGATGCCGTTCGCCCCCACCGCGCCCCGCCCTCGTCTTCCAGCGGCGACGCGTCGCCCCGCGGCCAAGACCCAGGCGGTCCCCGGCCGGCCCGGCTCGTCTTTCAGCGGCGGCGCGTCGCCTCTGAGCCAAAGGCCCAGGCAGCCCCCGCCCACAGGCCCGGCTCCGGGCGGCGGAGCCGCCTACGAGGCCAAGCGGAGCGCGACCGCCACCACAAAGCCGTCAGGGGGCAGGGCGTCAGGGCTGTGGCGGGCGAGTTCCCCGCTCTTCGTCAGCACATCCGCCCAGACCGCGCTGACCACCCCGCCGATCACGCCCGCCCCCGCCGTCTCGCAACCCCGGCCTCTGGCCCGGCCGGGAGCGCCGACCGCCGGGTCGACCGCCGCCAACGCCAGCCCCTGCCCGGCCAGGAAAGAGCGGAGGCCGTCCAGACGGCATCGGCCCTGGGCCAAGACCCACCCCTCGGCCCGGTTGACCTGGACCACTTGGTCCAGGCCTTTCACCGCCAACCGCGGCATCACCGCCGTGATGGACGGCACGCCCGGCGCCGGGTCGTCCGGGCCGGACCGGTATTCGGGCCGACCCGCCGCATACAACGAGGTCACCAAGTCGCCCACCGCGCTGGTGTGTCGCCAGTGCCCGGTCAGCCGCACCGTCCTGTTCCTTCCCGCCCCCAACAAACGCACCATGCCAGCCTATTCAGGCGTCAAGCCGCTGACGCGTCCACCCCGTCCGCGAAAACGGTCCGCTTCGAACCCAACGGGGTTTGCAACTCTCTTGGCAGTATCATTGTGGGTGTGGATGACGAGCCGTTGATGCTTCCCTCGGCGCTCCGCCGCGGCATAACCGAAGCGGACATCCTTCACGCATACCGACACGCGAGATACGAACTGACGGACTTCAGGGGAAAGACACCAGCGCACATCCTGACAGGGCCTGTTCAGTCGGGCACGCGTGTTTTGGAGTTGGGCGTGATCGACAGGTACGGGGCAGACGCCATCATTCACGCGATGCCCGCGCGCAGGAAACTCACGGAAGGAGGACGGAGATGAAGCTGGAGGACTTGCCGCAAGGCGAACGGGCCGAGTTGGAGGCTTTGGGTTGGGAGATGGCGGACCACCTCGAGCGGAGCGACCTCGACCCGTCTACCGCCGTGCCGGAACCGCCGTTGGCCAAGCTCCGCCGGCTGCGCTACCAGCGGACATACGCCGAGAAGGAGGCCGCCGAGGCCGTGGGGCGCGCCCGCGCCGAGGGACTGTCTTGGGAGCGGATCGGCGGCGCGTACGGCATCACCGGCGAAACCGCGCGCAAGCGCTACCAGGCCCGCGCCGCTTGAACGCCGAGGCGCCCGGTCACCAGTTTCGCGACAGGTCCTTTATCTCCGGGATGGTGCGGCCCTCGGCTTTGAGTTGGCGGATGAGCCCCAGCCGCCGGACGGTCGGCTCGCGTTCGTAACGGCGGGTCAGCCGCTCCTCGGCCTGTTCGAAGGGCAACAGCCCCTCTTCGGTGTAGAACTTCAGCGTCGAGTAGCGCGCGCCGGTCAGGCGCACCAACTCGCCGATCGACACATGCCGGGCGGTTTGAATGGTTTCCAGGCTTCGCTGGCGAGACACTTGGCGTTAGCCCCCAAGACTCAACTGGCCCCCGGGGCGGTCACCACGATCACGGTCACGATCGCGGCGACCATGGTTTCGACGTGGTCCACCACCCGGCCCACGGACTTGTACGGCCCGGTGGCACGGGCCTGCCTCAGGCGCTCGCGCAGCATTCCCCGCTCGACTTTGCTGAAGTATTGCTTGAGCAGTTTGCTCTTGTCCAGCAAGGCGATGAGGCAGATGGTCTGGTCGTCTATGGGGCCCGCCTCCAGCACCTCCGCGCGGACCCGTTCGATCACGCGCGTGACCGCCTGCGGCCGGGGCGCGAACCTGGCCTTCTCGCCAAACCATCCGGGCTCGGTTGACCTGGTCGCGCAGCCGGCCGCGACCAGCGACTGGCCAAAGCTGGCGAATAGCTCTTTGCCCAGCTTGCCGCTCATGACGACGTAGCGGTCCGCGAGGTCCTTGGCCGTTGGCGGCTTTCTTGAGGAGGCGATGGCCGCGTGCAGGGGCACCAGGTGGGGAAGCCCGCCGTCCCAGGGGAGGCCCGGCGTCAGCCTGTCCTTTTGGCCCAGGGTGAAGTACCCCCGGTCAAGCAGCTCCGCGATCCCGCCCGCCAGAACGCAGGCTTGGAACGTGCCCTCAAGCGAGAGGGGCGCCTTGCCCTTGGGATTGAGCGCGCACAGGAAGTACTCCTGGGTGAACGACAGCGATTGCATTCGGGCCTCCCGCAGACCGGTCGCTACTTACTACTTACGATTTAGCTTAGCAGCGCGACCGGGCCTCGCTTCCGGGCACAATGTTGGGGTGAGACGCGCTTTGGTCGTTATGGCCCACCCCGACGATGCCGACTTTTGGGCTTCCGGCACCATCGCCCTTTGGGTGCGGACCGGCTGGGAGGTCACCTATCTGATCGCGACCTCGGGCGACGCGGGCGGGTTCGAACCCGGCCGCGCCAATGACGTCATGGCGGAGCGGCGCCGCGAAGAGCAACTCCGGGCCGCCGCCATTTTGGGCGTGCTCGACGTGAGGTTCCTGGAAGGTCTCCGCGACGGCGAGGTGAGGGTGGACGGGAACCTGGTGGGCGGCATCGTGCAAGTAATCCGCCAAACCAAACCCGACTTGGTGCTGGCCCAAAGCCCGGAACGGACGTGGGCCGACATTCGGCTGTCGCACCCGGACCACCTGGCCGTGGGGGAGGCGGTGGCGCGGGCGGTGTACCCGTTCGCGCGGAACCCGTTCGCGTTCCCGGGGCTGGCGGCGGCCGGGTTGGAGGCGTTCGAGGTCCGCGAGCTGTGGCTGGTGGGCGACCCGGCGCCGGACCACGCGATCGACGTGACGGAGGTGTGGGAACAGCGCCAGGCGGCCTTGCTGGCGCACGCCTCGCAGCACCCCGACCCGGTGGCAGCGGAGGCCCGCGCCCGGCGGGAGGCGGCCCAAGTCGCGGCGGACTTCGGACTGGCGCCCGGACGCCTGGCGGAATCCTTCAAACGGGTCCTGATCCCCGACTGAGCCCGCCAGCGCCGGGCCCCGGGTCGAATCGACGTTTGCTTTGGACTCAAGGCGGGCGCGAGAAATGGTCGAGGCGGACCCTGCTCTGGCGGCCGGCCCGCTGGGCGCCACATCCACTGACGGGGCGACCGGGCCTCGAACGGCACGGCGGTCACTCCGATCCGGTGGATTCGAGCGCCGCCGGTCTGGGCTCGTTTTCGGTCGTGGTCTGAGCCCTACTGGGCGAAAACTCTGGGGCGTTGACGCCCGCGGCCGCGAAGTCCCGTCCCCTGTACAGAAGCGGCGCGCCCAGCCGTTTCGCCAGGGCGTAGCTGAAACAGTCCCCTAGGTTCAGGGCCGCCGGATGGCGCCCCTTGCCGAACTGCCGCCAAGCCTCTATGGCCAGCCTGGTTTGTTCTTGGTCGACGGGTTCGATTTGCGCCGACACGGCGTCCAGAAGGTCCCGCAACAATCGCGCCGCCTCGGGGCCCCCACGAGCCTCCGCCACCATGGTCGACTCCACCAGGGAGACCGCTGAGACGTGGACCTGGGCCACGCTGGCCCCCAGCACCATGTTGAAGTGTTCGGCGTCCTCTTCGCCGAACACAACCGCAATCAAGGCGGACGAATCCACGACCAGGCGCATGGCGGCCTACTCCGGCGCGCCGAATTGGTTGTAGCCCAGGATTTCGTCCGCGCTGCCACTGTCCAGAATTGCCAACGCCCGTCCGCGCGCTGAGATCGCCCCCAGTTTGGCGAACACGTCGCCGGACGCCTTCGCGGCTTGGACCCGCCGCAGACGTTCCTCCAAGGCGATCTTGGTGGCGACGGTGATCGACTCTTTGGTTTCGCCCGCCAGTTCGCGCGCCAGTCGGTCCGTTTCCGGATCCTTGATGTTCAAAGCCACGGAGCCAGACTAGATGGAAGAATTCCACCTCGCAAGGAAGACAAGGGCCCGGTCCTGCGCCAA
>JAITFE010000164.1 GCA_031281585.1 Bifidobacteriaceae bacterium
CCAGCGGTCAGCAGCGACACCTCCGCGCGGTGCGCCTCCACGCCGTCCGCGCGGACCGTGGCGCCGCCAGCAGCTGTCGGGATGGCCAACGCCGAGTTCCCCGGATCGGCCTGCGTGCCCGGCGGGGCCGGCGGCACCGTGAACACCACCGCAGCCGGGGCGCCCTCCGTGATCTGCACCGACCCGTACTGGGTGGTCACAACCGCGTTGACCGCGTAGGTCCCGGCCGCCTGGGACGTCAGGGAGACATCCGCCCTCCCGGCGCCGTCCGCCGTGACCGTCACAGACGCGGGGCCGTCGACCAGCCCGACCCTGGTCCCCGGCGGGACCAAGAATGCGATGCTGGCCCCAGGCAGGGGGTCGCCCCGCCCATCGGTCGCCCACGCCGTCACGGACCTGGTGGACGCGCCGTCCGCCGGCGCCCAGCCGCCCTGCGCCTCCAACCGCGACAGCCCGAACCCCGTCGCCGGCGGATGCCCGCGGAACTCAGCCGTCCCCGGGGCACCGCCGACCGTTATCCCGTCGATGGTCGCGGACACCGTGTACGTGACCTCGTCAACCGAGGAGAACGCCCACTCCGCCACGCCGTCCGCCCCCGACCGGGCGGTCTCCACACCGGACGCCCCGTCTGGTCGGCTCCACGCGAACCTCACGTTCACACCCGGCATCGCGGCGCCCGACACGTCCAGCACCTGGACCTGGGCCCGATGCTGCGCCAAGCCGTCTGCCAAACGGAACGCCCCGCCCGCCGCAGACGGGATCGACAACTGCGACGCCGCCGGATCCGCCGGATCCCCGGACACGGCGAAGGCGCCGGTTTGCTCGCCGGAACGGGTGCCCGTCAACGCAACCGAAAGGGTGCCTGGCGCTTCCGTCGCGGGAACCGACCAGCCAAACGACACGCCGCCGTTCTGGTCCGCCCGCGCAGATCCCACTAGCGCGCCGCCAGGCTCCAACACGGCGGTAACGTCCTCGCCAGGCTGGAAGTTAACGCCCACCACGCCGACCTCCCCAGCGGGGGCGGCGGACGCGGGAACCACCTGCACCTCCGGCAACCCAAGCCGCCACACCGCCTCGACGGTGTTGCCCGCTTGGTCCAGCGCCCGGACTGTCACCAGGTCGCCCACACCGGCTGCGTGGTATGTGGGCGCTTCGAAGCTCCAATCCGGCCCCACGTTGCCGTAGCCGATCACTTGGCCGTCGCCGTCTATCACCTCGATGTTGAAATTGGCGCCTGGCGCCCAGCCGGTGACCGGATTCCCGTCGTTCGCGGTCACGATCAGGGACGGTGGCACCGCGTCCACCACCACCAGGGCCGGTGTTCCCTTCTCGCCGGCCGGGCCCTCGAGCCATACCGCCAGCACCGTGCCGTCCGCCGCCGGCGGGTCCAACGCGATGTCGAACTCTCCGATCTGGTCGAGGTCCGCCCGGCCCAGTTCGGCGCCGGAGGCGAAGTCCGCCACCACAGCCCGCTCGACCTTGTCCATCTGCTGCCGCTGGTCCATGCTCGGCCCCCCGCTGACTGCTTTCCCGTTTGTCGGGTTGACATACGGCACCAGCGGCACCGGCCCCGCGGGGGCTCCACCGGCGAACTGCGCCGTCTGCGGCGAGCCGCTCAGCCCCAGCCAGCGGTCCCCATCAGAAGAGATGATCGCGGCCGTGATGCTCCACTCGGCCTCCTCCAGCGACACGAACTCGAAGGTAGCCACCCCGTTTTGGTCTGATATCACCGACGTGCCTACAGTGCCCCCCTCACCGTAGGCACCCGGGTAGGAAGCCTCGAACATGACATCCACGCCCGGCGCGGGTACACCGGCGGCGCTCTGGACCAACACCTCAGCCCGGTGCGCGTCCAGCCCGTTCGCGAGCTTCGTGGCACCACCCTGCGCGGTTGGAATGGTCAGCACGGATCCGTCATGGTCGCCGGACAGCGCCGGCGGCGGCAAGAATCCGGCCACCGCCGGGGAGCCGCGAGTGATCGGCTGGCCGTCGATGGTCGCTGTCACCTCGTACGATCCCGGGGCGGTGGATGACAGCCCCACCGATGCCAGCCCCCACTGGTCGGTGGTGTCGGTGACCGTGGCGGGGCCGGACGTGCCGCCCGCGCTCACCCCAGCCGGGATGTAAAACAACACGTCCACCCCGGACAGGGCTGTGCCCTCGGCGTTCACCACGTATGCGGACACAGTCGCTTCTGAGGAGCCGTCCGCCCAGGCCCATTCGCCGGACAGCCTGGTGCCCTCCATTAGGTCCGGGTCTCCCCAGGCGAACTCCGCGTCCGCCGGCGAGCCGGCGATCAACTGGGAACTGACCCGCGCGCTGATCTTGAAAGTGGCCTCCCACGTGGACGCGAACTGGATGGTGGCCACGCCGTTCTGGTCCGTCGTCGCGTACCGGTAGTAGGGCGTGGAGCCGGGGGACTCCTTGATCTCGAACGTCACCGGCGCGTCCACCAGCAGGTCGCCCTCCAGGTTGACCACCACCGCCTGCGCGGTGTGCGAGTCCCAGCCGTTGGGGACCTTGGCGGCACCGCCCGCCGCCGTGGGGATGGTCAGCTGGGACGCCGCCGCGTCCACGAAGTACGCGGGCGCGACGAATAACGGCACGGCTGGCGACCCCTGCGTGATGGCCAGGCCATCCGCGGTGGCGGTGACGCCCCGCGTTCCCGGGCTGTCTGCGGTCACGTCGATCTTGGCCACTCCGGCCAAATCGGTTGGCACGGTGACATCGACCGGGCCGGGCACCGGCGCGCCCAGCGCCGGGACGTGCTTCAACCCGTCCGGCACTGTGAACACCACGTCCACGCCGGGCAGCGGGATCCCGTTCTTCTCCGTCACGCGGGCAGTCACGGACCTTGCCGCGCCGCTGCCCGCCAGGGCTGGCTCCGGGTCCGCTTCGAGGCGGGACAGGCCGGGGCCGGTGGCGGGCGGGTCATTGGTGCCGACTAGTTGCACCATTTGGCTGGCCATGTTCCCGGCCGCGTCCTGCACGGTCACGGTCACCCACCGGGCGCCCTCAGCCGCAGGCACGCCGTCCGCGTCAGCGGTCAGGCTGAACACCCCGTACTCGTCCGCCGTCACCTCCGCGACACCTGCGGTCCTCACCGCTACCGTGTAGCCGGGCACCGTCAAGCCGGTGACCGTGAACTCGTTGTTGCCGTCCACGTAGACGCAGCCGTCAACGTCCGCGTCCACAAACAACGCCGGAGTCGCGTCCGAGAAGTTGGACGTGAACTCGCGGAAGGACCAGTCCCCCGCGGCGTTCTTGGCGGACACGGTGATCCAGTTCGCCGCGCTGGCGGCGCTGGCCGGAACTGTGACCTCCACCGGCTCGCGGGCGGCGGCGGTCTGCCCCGATTGCAGCACCGTTTGGCCGCTCTTCACCTCCCATACGACGGCTTGGCCGAACGCCAGTTCCATGGTGTAGTCGCCGTTCGCGAACACCGTGCTGTCACCCGTCACGTCGTCCACAACCTCGGTGGCGCCCCGATACGCCAGGGCGATGCTCGCCGGGTTCGGCATGGGCAACCCAACCGCCTCGCTGGTCCACGCGGGGCCGCGTAGTTGCAGGCCCTCCCCCACCGTCCTGACGGGGGTTATTGCGATCTTGTATGCCTTGCCCGGATCCAGGTTCCCCACGCGTAGCGTGTACCGGCCGGTGGCCGGGTCTTGGTGCTGTCCGGAAGTGGCGCTCCACGCCGCCGGAGCCGGCTGGGAGGCGGTGACGACCTGGTTCCCGTCCGCGTCCAGCACCGGGTTGCCGTCCTCGTCCACTTCCGGGATCCGCTCAGTCGGGAACAGGTATTCCGACCCGTCCGGGTTCAGCGCCTTCACCTCGTACTGGGTGTCCGCGTCCTGCGCGCCAGTCCAGGAGATCTCCAACACGCCGTCCCCCGCCGGCGCGACGGCCGGCTGATCCGAGAAGCTTCCCACAGACACCGGATCCAGCGGATTCCGGTGGCTGTAGACGCCGTCCGCCCGGGCGTCGTCGATCGGCCCCCACACCGTGTTGCCCTCCGCGTCCTTGGACGACTCCTCCAGGATCGCGCTGACCGTGTAATCCCCGGACGGCAGCCCAGCCGGCAACGCCGCCAGCCCGGCGGCCAGGTCCAGCACCGCCGGAGCCGATGACGTGACCGGGACCGCGGTGGCCACGGTCGCGGTCTGCCCGGAGCCGTCCGCCGCGTCCACCACGGCGTTCAACCGGTACTGGCCAGTCTTGAACGCCCCGGTGTCCGGATCAGTTAGGTTCTCCGTTTGAACGGTCAGCTTCTTCGCGGATCCGTCCCACTGGGCGCCGGCGAGGCCGGCCAGCGGGTCGGTCTCCACCTGGGACGCCTCAAAGGTCGTGGCGCCGTCTTTCGCGGCGATCTTCCACAGCGGAGACAGGGTCTCGTTCAGCATCACCAGCACCGAGCCGGGCTCCGTGGTGCCGTCGTCGTTCTGGAACGTCTGGCCGGAGAAGTCCATGGCGTTGACCGATTGGTCCGCCAACTCCTCCTTGGTGGCCGGCGCGGCCTTCGGGTCGGTCGTTGGCCGTTCCCACACCAACTGGTAGGCCACCCAGTCACCGCCGCCGGCGACGCCGTCCTTGTCGTAGAACACCTCCAGGTTGTCGCCGGTCAGGCCGTTGACCCCGACCAGGTGCCCGTGATCCCCGTCCCGTTCGATCGGGGTGAGCTCGTAAGAGGTCTCCGGGACCTGCATGGGGACGGCCTGCGGCGCCATCAACCCCAGCGCCGCGGAATTCGCCGCGGGCTGGACGCCCAACGACGGTGCCAACTGGGCCTGTCCGTAGCCGAACTGCCCGACCAGCTGCCACGCGCCGCCCAGGTCGATCACGCCGATCTGGTTGCCGTCCTTGTCTATCAAGGGCTGAGCGCCGCTGATCGAGTCCCCCACCTGGGGCTGCCGGTCCGCCATCAGGTGGATGTCGCCGCTGGCTATTCCGATATCCCATTGGACGTCCGCGTACGGGTCCAACGGCCGGTACGTGGTGCCCAGCTTGAACCGGAGCATCTTCCCCAACAGCCCGACCGACGCGTACGCCTCCTGGTTCGACACGTACACCCGGTAGTCTCCCAGCGACCAGCCGCCCACCTTGAGATTGATCACCGGCACCTTGAACCCGACAATCCCGAAGTCGCCCTCCAGGTAGCCCGCGAAGTCGGGCCACGTGTTCTTCTTCACTCCCACCGACATGCCGCCCGCGTACTTGCGGTACCACGGCAGCAGGTACCACGAGAACTCGCCCGACGCGTCCACCTTGGCGAACTCGGGGTTGTCCGGATCGGCGGCACCGGCCCAACTCACGTCGAAACTCGCGGAGGCTGGCGACAGGGACAAGAAGTCCATGCCCAACTCCTCCGGGCCGCCCACCGAGGCCTCCAGGGCCAGGCCGATGTGGTCCAACCCGATCCGCATCGTCGAGTCGACGTCCATCAACTCCATCACGCCCAGGCGCAGCTTGCTTTCCACGTACAGCGGGGGGATCAGCTTCCAGTTGTCCCAGTCGATGGTCTTCGCCAGGTTGTACAGGTAGAACCCGCCGCCCTTGAACGTCAGATACGGCGGCACGATCGGCGCGCCCGACCCGCCGGTGTACGCCTCCAACCCGACCGCGTCCGGCACCAGGCCGCCCGCCCGCTGCGACTCCACCAAATCCAGCAGCACCCGGCCCTCCAGCACACCGTAATTCCCGTTCAGGTCGAAGAGGTAGCGCTGCTCGCCGGGGAACGTGTTGATGTACACCTGGTAGTTGTTGCCCGCCAGGATCGACACGTAGTTCAACATGTCGTCCTCGTCCGT
>JAITFE010000165.1 GCA_031281585.1 Bifidobacteriaceae bacterium
GTCGAGCTCTTCCCAATCCGGGCCGGACACGCCGCTCCGCTTCTGATCCGGGAAGTACATGCGCACAATCCTCTCAAACCCCAACTTGGCGGGCGTGAAACCCGGCTCGCCGGCGGCCATCGCACGCTGGATCGCGCCGTCTATCCTGATCTGCTCCTCGGTCTGCCCCGCCTCCAGCTTGGACTTCCCCTTTTTCAGTTCGGCCGCCGCGCCATCGGATCGTAACTGGTACTGTTTGCCGTCGAAGTGGCGGGAGATCTGATCTGTCTTGTGGTTGTGCAGGAAGTACTTCTGAGGCGGCACGGGCACCCGCCATTCTTTGGGGTAGGCGTCGGGCCAAACCACCCGCCGAACGTAGGTCTGCCACTCACTTTCGAGGTGGTAGCCCAGGTTCGGGGCACTGCGGATCTCGCTGGCTCCGTTCACCATCCGCTCGATCGTCTGCGGTGTGTAGCCCCGCCGCGCCTGCACCAGCACCCAGTCGCGTGTGACGTTTCCGTTCTTGAGGAACGCCCGCGTGATCGCGCCTTCGCCGACCTCGTCCAGCATCTTGATCGCGAGGCCCTTCGGAACCCAACCGCCCAGTCCGTAGCGGCCGACCAGCCTAATCGTGTTGATGGCCTCCGTCGACCTCGGATCCGCGCGCAGCAGCGCCCTGGCGTTGTCGAGGCTCTTCTGTGTAAGCCTGAGGGCTTTGCCGGTGTCGCCGATGATCGGCCAGATCCCGACCAGCGAGATCGTCACGTCCACGAAGCGACCGTGCACCAGATTCGCCAGGGCGTCTTCAAGGTCGCGAACCACCGGGAAGCCGAAGCCGCCGAGTATCTGCCCCACCAAGTACGGCCAGCCCTCCGGGGAGCAGAAGCCCCACAAGCCGACCGTGTCCCCGCACAGCGCGCCCCGCAGGACCAGGCTGGTGAACTGCGCCCAGTCGTAGTCGATCTCCTTGACGAGGGGGTCGCGTCCGTCACCGGAGTTGAACGAGTCGATTTCGGCACGGTCCTTCATGCCGTCCAAGTCGGTGTTGTCCCACATCTCGGTGGTGCCGTTGTCGGCTTCCTCGCCGCCGTTCACGCCGTCGTGATCGTGGTCCGGGTCCCAGGGAAAGAGGTACTCGCTGACCTCGAACAGGTCGTCCAGGCCGTCGCCGTCGGTGTCAGCCTTGGTCGGGTCGGAGGTCATTCGGTAGGCGGTGCCCCGCCCGAAGGCGTGGCCGGGGCTGGGTTGGTAGCCCATTTCCTCGCCGTCGCTCAACCCGTCATGGTCGGTGTCCGCCGAATATGGGCTGGTGCGGAATACTTGACCGCTTGAGCTGAGCATCCCCGCCTCCTCTGCGGCGTCGCTCAGGCCGTCACCGTCAATGTCGACGTAGCCCATGATCTCGTCCAGGTTGGTCTTGAAAACTGGAATGAGGTCGTCGGCGCTGTCAGCAAGGAAGAATCGGCCACCAGTCTGTGTGGCGATCTCGTCTAGCAACGCCTCGTCGGTGGCCTGTCCCAGCCCGACTGTGTACACGGCGACGTCCGCCTCTTGTGCCTCCCGTGTCAGCGCCCGGTCGTAGTCGCCCTCGCCATCGGTCAGCAGCACGATCGCCCGGTCGATGGTGAACGCCTCGTCCAGGCTATGGGGCCTCAAGGCCGTGATCGCAAGACGCATCCCGGCGGTCAGATTGGTGCCTCCGGCCTGGCCAACTCCCGCCAGCGATGCCTTCGCCGCCGCTTTGTTCGTGCTCAGGAGAGCCAACCACCTCGCGGTGTTGGCAAACGCGACGACCCCGACCTCGTCGTTTTCGCCCAACGCGTCTATGAGCGCCTTCGAAGCCTCGACCCGCAACCTGTCCGGGTCGTTGTCCGCCATCGAACCGGAGGAATCCAACACCAGTATGACTTCCAGCGTTCTCTGCCCGGTTGGGTCGTCCACGTCGCCGGTGCCGAACTCCTGGTCCCAGATCGCGGTGAATTCGGCGACGTCCACCACCACGAACGGGGAGAAGTCGCCGACTTCTGCGGTGACGGTGCCGGCCGACCAGTCGACCACCTGGTTCGGGGGCACATCAAGCGTGCTGGACTCCTCGTCGAAGTGGAGCAAAGCGACTTCCAAGCCGACGGTCGAGGCGTCGAACCCGACTGTCAAGACGCCGGTTACCCCTTCGGGGGCGTGCACCGCGAACGCGCCCGAAAGCTGTCCCGGCACGCCCCGGAGCCTTACATCATCCGAGGGCGTCAACCTGGTCTCCAACAGTGCGACAGCCGGGCCCGTCGCCTCCAGCGACACGGGAGGCTGGTCCAGCGACAACGTGATGGTGAACAGGTCCTCGCCGTCGCCGGTCCTGTCCCCGTCGGTGTCGGGATTGGCCGGGTCGGCGCCGACCCTCCGCTCGTCGCCGTCCCTCAACCCGTCGCCGTCGCTGTCCGCCGACAGTGGGTCCAAGCCCAGGGTTACCTCATCGCCGTCCGACAGCCCGTCGGCGTCGGTGTCGTAGTTGACCCCGCTTGTCCCGGCCGCGATCTCCTGCGCGCTGGTCAGCCCGTCCTCGTCGGCATCCTCCTCCAGGTCTCCGATGCCGTCCGAGTCGGAGTCCGCGTCTGTCGGCCAGGTGCCCACTCCAAATTCCGCCGCGTCTTCGATCCCGTCACCGTCGGTGTCGCGGGCCAGCGGGTCGGAACCAGCACGGACTTCCGCCACGTCCGGCATCCCGTCGCCGTCCAGATCCCCTTCCACCCCGCCCAGGTCGCCAGCGTCAACTCTGCGTTCACAGGAGTAGTAGGCATTCGAACCCGGACCGCCCGCGCACGCGTCCGTGCCCGTGTCGCCGTAGAGGGAATCGTCGCCGGGTCCGCCGATCAGCAGGTCGTCGCCAGCGCCGCCCTTGACCGAATCGGCGCCTTCGCCCGCCACGATCCGGTCGTCGCCCGCGTCGCCCCAAAGGGTGTCCGCTTTGCCGGTGTCGATGATCAGGTCGTTTCCGTCGCCGCCGCGAACGGTGTCCGCGCCGGCCTCGCCAAAGATCGTGTCGTCGCCCGCGTCGCCCCAAAGGGTGTCGCCGCCGTCGCCGCCGTAAATCAGGTCGTTGTCAGCCCCTCCATAGACGGTGTCGCCGCCGGCCTCGCCGTGGATGACGTCTTGCCCATCCTCGCCACGAATCGTGTCGCCGCCGTCGCCGCCCAGGATCACATCGTTCCCGGTTCCGCCGTGGATGGTGTCCCCGCCCGCGTCGCCGTAAATCACGTCGTCGCCGGCACCGGCTTTGATCGTGTCCGCGCCGCCACCGCCGCAGATCACGTCGTCGCCATCCGTGCCTTTCAAAACATCGGCACTGGTAGTCCCGATAATGGTGCAGCCACGCTCCGGGTCGTCCCCGTCTGGCTGCGGGGCCGCCGTCGCCGGGGTCAGGCTAACCGTGGCCATCAAAGTGAACGCGGTCAGGGCAGCGAGGAATGAGCCCGCTCTACGGACCCACGCAGCCCGATCAAAAGACCGACAATGGAAAGAGAGACTGTGTTGCGGGCTGCGATTCATCGCGAGACCTCCAGGGGGCAGAGGAATATGGGCATTTCCCGACAGATTATTGTCCAAACACAAGGGCTTGATCAAGGCGGGCAAAACGTTACGAAATTGTTATAAAAGCCCAGCGGTCTTCCACGGTGACATGCTCAACGGAGGTAGCCCGGTGACCAGGCGGCGGGGTCAGCCCGTCGGGTGGCCCAGGCCTGGGCGTTCCAGGGCCTCGGTTTCGGCGTTGGCCGCCGCCTCCGCGATGTTGGCTGGCGCCTCGGATTCGTCCTTGAGGAAGTCCGGCAGGAACGCCTGCGTCAGCTCGCCGGAATCCAGTTCGTCTTGATCGGTGGCCGCGGCAGGCACAACTCGGTCCGCGTCCGCTACGCGGGCACGGCCGCCGATGCCGTCCTGCCCGTCCCCGTCATCCGCCACTTCAGCGTCCTCCGCCTCGCCGTCGGTCCGCTTGTCCTGGGCGGGCGCCGAATCGGCCGCCTTGCCCGCAGACCCGCCCAGTTGATTCGGCGAATCAGCCGATTCGGTTCGGACTCCGGCTTCCGGCCCCTTGGACGCTTCGAGCGCCTCGGCCGTGTCGAGCTGGTCTGCCCAGGACAGGGGCGCCTGGCCCGCGTCGCTGCCCCCGCCGTCCGAGGCCTGCCGCTTGGGCCGGCCCCACAGGCTGACGCCGCTCTTGGCGATCGACTGGCGCTTGGGCGGAGCCGGCGCGGCCGGGTCCGCCGCCGGGGCATCGGATTCCGAGCCCCCAGACTTCAAACCCCCAAGCTCCAAGCTCCCAAGTTCGGAGGCTTCACCCGCGGAGTCCTCGGGCTCGTCGGCTTTGGGGGCAGCCGGTTCGGGATCTGAATCCTTGGGCGGACGCCAGTTGGAGCTGTCCTGGTCAACCACCCGCGGTATGGAGCCGCTGGTGCGCAGGCGTTCGCGGGCGGCCGCCTCGGAGGCGCGCAGGGCGGCCTCGCGGCGTTCGCGGGCTTCGGCCTCGGCCGCTTGTTTGGCCGCCTCGAGTTTCGCGGCGGCCTCCGCCTCCGCGGCCGCCTCTCGGGCGGC
>JAITFE010000166.1 GCA_031281585.1 Bifidobacteriaceae bacterium
AGCAGTTTCGGGTTGCTCATCATGGCGCGCCCTATGGCGATCATCTGCTGTTCGCCGCCGGAGAACAAGCCGGCCGACTCGTCGCGGCGCTTCGCCAGAACGTCGAACATCGAGTAGACGCGTTCGAGATCCCGCCGTATTCCGGCGGGATCCTTGCGGGAGAACGAACCCAACATGAGGTTGTCCGCCACCGACATGCTCTTGAACAGGCGCCGCCCCTCAGGCGATTGCGCAATGCCGCGCTGCACAATCTTGTGAGCGGGGAGCTTGTCGATTCGTTCGCCTTCGAACCAGACTTCCCCGCCGACTGCCGCGATGAGGCCGGAGATGCAACGCAGCGTGGTGGATTTGCCCGCCCCATTGATTCCCAAAAGGGTGACGATCTGGCCCTGCTTGACGCTCAGGGTTATGCCCTTCACCGCTTTCACCCGGCCGTAGGCGACCTCCAAGTCCCTGACCTCAAGCATCTCCGCCTCCCGGCTGCGGGGATCCCAGGTAGGCCTCGATCACGCGAGGATCGCTCTGCACTTGCTCGCCGGTGCCCTCGATCAGTACGGCGCCCTGGACAAGGCACAGCACCCGGTCGCAGAGGCTAAAGATGAAGCGCATGTCGTGTTCAATAACCAAGATCGCCAGGCCCATGTCACGGATCCGGAAGATCAGGTCCTCGGCGTCACGGGTCTCGTTCGGGTTCATGCCGGCGGTCGGCTCGTCCAGCAAGAGCAGGACCGGTTCCGTGGCGAGAGCACGGGCAATCTCCAGTCGGCGCTGGTCGCCGTAGGGAAGGTTGCGGGAGAGCGTGTTCGCCTGGTCGGCAAGCCCCACGAATTCCAGCCAACGCATCGCCACTTCCACGGCTAGTCTCTCCTCCCGGCGGTGCCTCGGCAGCCGGAAAATGGCTTCGAACGCGTTCGTCTTGGTGCGGCAGTACATGCCGACCATCACGTTTTCCATTGCCGTCATGTCGTGAAAGAGCCGAATGTTCTGAAACGTTCGCGCCACTCCGGCCTTCACCACGAGCCGGGGCTTTGGAGGAAGCGCCTTCCCTTTCAGGCGAACCTCTCCACTGGTCGGCTTGTAAAGGCCGGTGAGGCAATTGAAGAACGTAGTCTTCCCGGCACCGTTGGGCCCGATCAGGCCGACGATCTCTCCGTGGTGGATCTGCGCCGAGACGTCATCCACCGCGGTGAGGCCTCCGAAACGCATAGTCACATGGGAGGCCTGCAGCAGAACGCCGCGGTCTGTGTGCTGGACTCTATTGACCGCTTCGTCGGTGGTCATGTTGCTCGGCGGGTTCATCGCGTGCCTTTCTCAATGTTGAGGTGCAAGCGGTGGGTGGTCAGATCCTCTTCCGCTTCTTCGGCCAGTTGCTCGTCCGTGTCGTGGAATTCGAGCCGACGCCGTTGGTCGGCGACGATCCCCTCTGGCCGGAACCGCATCATCACCACTAGCAGCGCGCCGAAGATCAGCAGCCTGTAGTCCTCGAAGAACCGCAGCTTCTCAGGCAGCAGTTTCAGCAGCGTCGCGCCGATCAACACGCCCGCCACTGTGCCCATTCCGCCCAGCACAACCGCTGCCAGAAGGAACGCGGATTCGAGGAAGACGTACTGGTCGGGGGAAACGGCGGTGTCGGTGTAGGCCTTCACCGAGCCGGCCACGCCGGCCAGAAACGCGCCGCCGGCAAAGGCGAGCAGCTTCAGCCCGTATGTGTTCACGCCCATCGCTTCGGCCGCCAACTCGTCCTCCCGGATCGCGACCCAGCCGCGCCCGATCCGAGAGTGGTTGAGGTTGTTAAAGACCAATATGATCAGGCCGATGATTATCAAAAGGAGCCAGTAGTAGTTGGCGTGCCTCCCCAGGTCGATCCCGAAGATGCTGTGCATATCGCCGAAATTGAAGCCGAACAGATCCAGATTGGGGATGGCGGGGATGCCGTTAGAACCGTGCGTGACATCCGGACCGTCTGAGCCGTCCAGGTTGTTCATGGTGATACGAAAGATCTCCCCGAAGGCCAACGTCACAATCGCCAGGTAGTCCCCTGACACACGCAGCGTCGGCGTGCCGATGAGCAGGCCGAGCAATGCCGCCGTTCCCCCGGCGATGAGCACCGTCACGGGAAACGGCACGTCTATGCTCAACGTTGCGAACGCGGACCTGGACAGCACCGCAGCTGTAAACGCGCCCGCGCCCAGGAAGGCGATGTAGCCCAGGTCGAGCAGCCCGACAAGCCCGACCACTATGTTCAGCCCGATTGCCGTGGCCGCGAAGACCAGTACCTGCGCGGCGACCGACATGTTGGCGTCCGAGCCGTTCTGCGTCAGCGGAAAGGTGAAGGCGGCCACGAAGGCCGACATGACGAGGACCTTCCGGTTGTTGGCGGCAGCAAGCGACAGCCAGCCGAAAAACCCCGTGGCCTTGAAGACCAGGATCGCGGCAGCGATGAAGACGGCGAAGACGAGGAAGTCGTCGACATCAGATTGGTTGAGTACGAACGCCGCAGCCAAGATCAGGCTGGCCGTCACCGCCACTATTGCCAGGATCTGCACCCACGTGGGGCAGCGAAGCCGTTCGAAGATCGGCTCGGGGGATGCCGGAAGCAGGACCGAGCAGGCGCCCGCGGCGACCGACGAGCCCAGCGCCACCCAGCCGCCGGGCTCGATCATCACGAGGCCGCCGTTGACCACCGCCACCGACGTGAGGCAGGCCAGCGCGTAGCAGGACGCGCCCAACCCGGCCCACTTGGCCGTGTCGTTCCATGCGATCGCCCGGTCCATCCAGCCGATTCGCCCGGCCACATAGTGCTCGAGCAGGCACAGCAGCGCGACCAGCATCAGCAGACCGAAGCACACCTGCAGGAACGACGGGTTTGCCCACAAAGTCATGTCGTCCAGGGCCTTCTTGCCGTACGCCCACGGCGACATGATGGACCCCAGCGCGGTGACGGACGCGACAATGGCGGCCACGCGAGGCCACGACTCGCGGGCGGCAGGACGTGCGGTCATGCGCGGTCAACCACCCGTGCGCCGAGCAACCCGCGAGGCCGGAAGACCAGTACCAGGATCAGAATGACGAACGCCCAAACGTCCTTCCACGCCGTGGGTCCGAGTTGGGCGGCGAACGCTTCCACCACGCCGAGCACCAGACCTCCAACCAGCGCGCCGTTGATGTTCCCAATCCCGCCGAGCACCGCCGCGGTGAAGGCCTTCAGGCCGGCCATGAAACCCATTTTGAAGTCGATGTTTCCTATGTACAGGCCTTGAGCCACGCCCGCGACGGCCGCCAACCCCGCGCCCACCGCGAACGCCCGCATGATGACCACGTCAACGTTGATGCCCATCAACCGGGCCATGTCCGGATCCTGCGCCGTGGCGACCATGGCCCGTCCGGTCTGAGTCTTGTTGATGTAGTACCAAAGAAACGCTGTGCAGACGGCCAACGCGACCACGGTGAAGACCGAGGACGCTTTCACGGCGACCGATCCAAGTTGGATGGTGTTGCCGGTGATTCCTTCAATGTGTGGAAACGGAATCGCCCGTTTGGAGTCCGGGAAGCCGGGGATGCGGCCGTAGAAGAGGCGGATGAATTCCTGCAGGAACACCGAGATGCCGATAGCCGAGATGAGAGGTGCTAGCCTGGGCGCCCCGCGCAGCGGGCGGTAGGCGAACCTCTCCGTCAGCAACGCGGTGCCCGTCGCGAGGGCCACGCCACCCGCGATCATCCCAGGAAACAGAACACCGAGGGCCATTCCCGCCGTCAGGTGGGTGGGCGAGCCGACCAACAGGTAAACCGTCAGCGAACCGAACGCGCCCATCATGAAGATCTCGCCGTGGGCGAAGTTGATTAACTGCACTATCCCGTAGACCACGGTGTAGCCGACCGCGATGAGAGCGTACAACGATCCGAGCGACAGACCGTTGATGGCCTGCTCCAAGAGAAGAGTTACGTCCATCTCGCCTTTCCGCGCGGTCCGTGTGCGACGCCTTGGAAAGGGCACCCACGGCGCGTCCGCTATTCGGCCTCACCGGTTTCTGGTTGGGGTTTCTGCTTCACTCCTGCTCCTCATCAAGTTCGGAGGGGCAACTCAATGAACCACCGGCTTGTTACGCGGAGATAACCCAATACGAAAGAATCGGTTACAAACGTGCGACAAACTGGGCACTAAGGCGAATCAATTTCGGGGTAGCGGCACCCTTTAGACACGCGCCGTGAAGAGCCCTCAATGCGTAAGTAACGTGAGCGTAACTAATGGCTGTCACTGTTGCCCCTTCCGAACACCTTTAGGAGATTCCCCCGTGAGTGACACTTTTTGGGAAGACGTTGACCGCTACCTGCTGCATTACGGCGTCTCGTTCATACCTCGGATCATCGAGCGCGGCGAGGGCACATACGTGTATGACAGCGACGGCCAAGCCATCCTCGACTTCACCTCCGGCCAGATGAGCGCGGTCCTCGGCCACGCCAATCCAGACATCATCAAAGCCGTCACACGGTCCGTGAACACCGTAGACCATCTCTACTCCGGGATGCTCAGCCGACCCGTGGTGGACCTGGCAAAACGTCTGGCCGGAACGTTGCCGGAGAATCTATCGAAGATGGCGCTCCTGAGCACGGGCGCGGAGTCGAACGAGGCCGCCATGAAACTGGCGAAGATCTATACGGGTAAGTTCGAGATCGTCTCGTTCGACCGCTCCTGGCACGGCATGACCTCAGGGGCGGCGGGCGTCACCTATTCCGCCGGTCGCCACGGCTACGGACCCGCTGTGCCCGGCAACCTCGCCCTCCCGTCGCCCAACGCGTACCGTTCGCCGTTCTGGGGCGCTGACGGCTCCTATGACTGGCAGACCGAACTCGACTACGGCTTCGACTTGATCGACAGGCAATCATGTGGCGCTTTGGCGGCCTGTCTGGTAGAACCCATCCTCTCCTCGGGCGGCATCATCGACATGCCCGTCGGATATCTGGCCGCCTTGAAGCGGAAATGCGCCGAACGCGAGATGCTGTTGATACTGGACGAGGCGCAGACCGGCCTGGGCCGGACCGGCCAAATGTACGCCTTTGAGCGGGACGGCGTTGCGCCTGACATCCTCACGCTCTCCAAGACGCTCGGCGCCGGCTTGCCCGTTGCGGCCGTCCTTTCCAGCCCCGAGATCGACGCGGTCGCCCAGGAGCGCGGCTACCTGTTCTTCACGACCCACGCCTCGGATCCGCTGGCCGCCACTGTGGCCCTGACCGTGCTCGATGTGATCGAGCGGGACGGTCTGGTAGCACGGGCTGGCCAACTCGGCAAGTTGCTGGGCGAACGCCTCTTCGCCATGCGGGACAGCATCGAAGTGGTCGGCGACGTGCGCGGCAGGGGCCTACTCCAGGGGATAGAGCTGGTCAGCGACAAGGCGAGCAAGACTCCGGCCGACGCTCTGGGCAAGGCCGTCACGAAGGCCTGCCTAGAACGCGGCCTGCACCTGAACATAGTGCAGTTGCCGGGAATGGGCGGGATTTTCCGCATAGCCCCGCCGCTGACGGCAAGTGAGGAAGAACTGCAAAAGGGCATGGACATCCTGGAGGCCTCGATCAAGGCCGTCGCCAACGCGTGACGGGTGATTCCGCCGCGACCTCAACCCCTACAAATAGTCACCAATTAGGCCTTGGAGGAATAATGAAACGAGCACTGAGTCTAACCCTTGCAATGGCGCTTTTGGCGCTGAGCGGTTGCGGTTCGCGCGACCAAGAACAAGCCGGATCGGACGGTGCCACAGCGGAGGAGAAAGTCGTAAAGATCGGCGTTGTCGCACCCCTCAGCGGTGACTTGAGCAGCTTCGGCGTTGGGATCCGCAACTCCGTCCAGTTGGCCGCGCAGCAAGCCAACGACTCGGGCGCCCTGCCGGGATGGAGGATCGAAGTGGTGGACGAGGACGATCAGGGCAGTCCGGACGTCGGCAAGAACGCCGCCACCAAGCTCGCAGGCGACCCGGAGGTTATCGGCGTGATCGGCCCCATGAACTCCTCGGTGGTGCAGCAAGCGCAGCCGGTTTTCGACGCGGCCGGAATTGTGCAACTCGCCCCCTCGGCGACCAACCCGTCGCTGACCAAGGGCGCCGACCTTTCAACCCCTTCCCGGTCCTATGAAACCTTCTTCCGCCTTTGCCCGACCGACGACTGGCTGGGCCCATTCGCGGCGAAGTATCTCCTTGAGCAAGGCATCAAGAAGGTAGCCACCGTCCATGACAAGCAGGTCTACGGTCAAGGCATCGCGGAGGCGTTCACGGAATACTTCACGGCCAACGGCGGCGAGATCACCGCCGCGGAGACGGTCAACTTGGAAGATGACGACTACAACGCCGTCATCACCAAGGTGAAAGCCACCTCGCCACAAGCGCTCTACTACGGGGGCCAGTCGCCGGTGGCCGGCCCGCTTGCCAAACAGATGCGCGCCGCTGGACTCAGTATCCCGCTGGTCAGCGGGGACGGAATCTTCGACGAGTCATATATCGAACTCGCAGGCGAATCCTCAGAGGGCGATATGGCCACGTCCGTGGGCGCCCCCGTGGAGGAACTCGACTCCGCGAAGGCCTTCGTTGAGGCGTATGCGGCGGCAGGCTTCAAGGACGGATACTCGGCCTACGGCGCTTATTCCTACGATGCCGCGAACCTGATCATTGAAGCCTTGAAAACGGCTCTCGCGGACGCCGCGGACGTGCAATCGGCGCGGTTGGCCGTCGTGGAAGCCATAGGCAAGACAACATCCTCTGGCGCCACGGGCGCCATAACCTTCGATGAATTCGGCGACAACACAGCCAGAGTGCTCACCGTCTACAAGGTCGAGAACGGTAAGTGGGTGCCAGAGCTGAGCGCAGACGCCTGACGGAAGAAATGGGGACGGTACCTATTTTCTGGCTCGCCAGAAATAGGTACCGTCCCCATTTCTTTCCGAGCCCGCAATCATTGCGGTGGCGCCGCGAATTGGATCCTGTAGAGGTCGGCGTAGAGCCCGCCCGCCGCCAAGAGTTGTTCGTGGGTGCCGCGTTCCACGATCCGGCCCGCGTCCAGGACCAGGATTTGGTCCGCATTCCGGATGGTTGACAGGCGGTGCGCTATGACCAGCGAGGTGCGGCCCCGCAGCGCCTCCGCCAGAGCCCGCTGGACCGCCTGTTCCGAATTGGAATCCAGGTGCGCGGTCGCCTCGTCCAAGACCACGATCTCCGGCGCCTTCAGCAGCAGCCGCGCTATCGCCACGCGCTGGCGCTCCCCGCCTGACAGCCGGTACCCCCGGTCCCCCACCACCGTGTCCAACCCCTCCGGCAAGTCCCGCACGAACTGGGCCTGCGCGCGCTCCAACGCCGCCCACACCTCCGCCTCCGTCGCCGCCGGCCGCGCGTACACCAGGTTCGCCCGCAGCGACGTGTGGAACAGGTGCGCGTCCTGGCTGACCATGCCCACCGTCTGATTGATCGAGGTCCCGGTCAGCCCGCGCACATCCAGGCCGCACAATTCCACCTGGCCCCGCGTCGCGTCATACAGCCTGGGCACCAGCAACGACGTGGTCGACTTCCCCGCCCCGGAGGGCCCCACCAGCGCCACCAGCGCCCCGCGCGGCACCTCGAACGACACGTCCGCCAAGGTCCATTCCGGCGTTTCCTCCCCGGCGCCCCCCACGCCGCCGCCTTGCCCGATGCCGTCCGGCCCTCCAGCCTTTCCGTCGCGTTCGCCGTTGGCCCCGCCGCCGGCGCCCAGGCCATCCGGGCTCCCGCCGGCCGCCGTGACGCCGGCCTTGCCCGCGCCCCCGCGGCCGGCGCGGGATGGGCGGCGGCCCCTTGCGGGCGCGCCCTCCCCGGGCGCTGACTCCGGCGCGGCTGGCTCCAGCGAGGCCAGGGACACCTCCTTCGGGGTTGGGTAGCGGAACCACACGTGGTCGAAGCGGATGGCTGGGACGGTCTGGACGGCATCGTCCCATTTCAGGTCTTGGGCGTCCGGGGCGTCGCGGACCAAGGGCTGAAGGTCCAGCACCTCCAGGACCCGCTCGAAGGACACCAGCGTGGTCATGATGTCCACTTGAACATTCGACAGGGCCGTGATGGGGCCGTACAGCCTGTTCAGGAAGGTGACCAGGGCGACCACCACGCCGATGGTCAACTCGCCCCGGATCGAGAGCCAGCCGCCCAGGCCGTAGACCACGGCGACTGCTATCGAGGCCACCAGGGTCATGCCAATGCGGAACGCGCTCGCGTACATGGTGGACTTGATGCCGACGCGGCGGACGGCATCGGCGTCGGCGGCGTAACCCGACGCCTCGCGGGCCGGGTCGCCGTAGTTCTTGACCAACGCGGCCCCGGCGACCGAGAAACGCTCCGTCATGGTCTGGGACATGGCGGCGTTCAAATCCATGGACTGCCTGGTTATGTCCGCCAGCTTGCGGCCCACCCAGCGCACCGGCGCGACGAAGACCGGCAGCAGAATCAGGGAGACCAGCGTCACCTTCCACGACATGGACAGCATTGCCCCGATCACGAACACCACTGTCAGCGTGTTTGACACCACCGAGGACAGAGTGGAGGTGAACGCGCGCTGCGCCCCCAGCACGTCGCCGTTCAAGCGCTGGGTCAGCGCCCCCGTCTGCGTGCGCGAGAAGAACGCCAGGCTCATCTGCTGCACATGGCTGAACACCCTGGTGCGCAAGTCGAAGATCAGCCCCTCGCCGATTCTGGCGCTCAGATAGCGCTCCGCGAAAGACAGGCCGGCGGCGATCAGCGCGATCCCCGCCAGCAGTCCGGCCAGGGCCATCACAATCCCCGTGCGGCCCTGGGCTATGCCTTTGTCGATGATCGCCGAGTAGATCAGCGGCGTGACGGCGCCAAGGGCGGCGTCCAACGCGATCAGGACCAGGAAGATCGCGATTGTGCCCCGGTACGGCCTGGCGAAGCCGAGGATCCGCTTGAGGACCGGGCGGCTCAACTGGTGGCTGGTGACCGAGGGGTCCTGGCGGAAAGACCGGAACATCGGGCCGCCCATGGGCATTGACATGCGTCCCAGCTTGCCACTAGGCGGCCTTTACAATGCGCCGCAGCCCCCGGATTCCGCGCGGGGCAGGTTGGGGGGAGCGTGGGGCCGAACTGACCGCGACGGCCGCCAAGAAAGGCCAATCTGGCGGTGAGGCCGGCGGACCGTTTGAGCGCCGCGACTGCGGCCCAGCCGCTATCACAAAAATAAAAAACAATAAAAAGGATTCCCCGAGCCAGTGGCAGGAGCAGCCGATGACCGAACCGAACCCGTTCAAGCCGACATTCGGTATGGCGCCACCCGAGTTGATCGGTCGGGGTCCAATCATCGAAGACATCCATGACGGCATCATGGAGGGGATCGGATCACCTTTGAGGGCGGTGCTGCTGACCGGCCCGCTAGGGATGGGCAAGACCGTACTGCTCGACGCCGCCAGGGAAGCGGCGGAACGAGAGCAGTGGGTCGCTGCCGAGGTCAGCGCCTCGACGGGGATGCTGAAGAACATCCTGGACGGCACACGGCATGGCCTGGCCCACCTGCTGGTCGGCGACAGTGTCCACTTGGACGGTATTGGGATGGGTCCATTCTCCATACAGGTAAGCCGCGAGACGGAGCCGGAACCCTCCTGGCGCTACCAGATGAACCGGCTTCTGGACCTATTGGCGCAGCACGGCACGGGCCTGATGATCACGGTGGACGAAGTAAACCCCGGACTGGGTGAGATGAGAGACCTGGCGCTGACTTTAGGCTGGGCGCGCTGCTATGCGGCCACGCCGGTGCCGCGCCACTTGGCGACGGCGCGCATGGCGTGGTAGAGCGCGAACGCGGTGATGGTGCCGACCACAATGCCGGTGATTTCGATCCGGCCGAAAGTGAAGGTGGCGTTCGCAATGCCGAGGATCAAGGCGGCGGCGGCCGGGAACAAGTTGACCGGGTTGGCGAAGTCGACCTTGTTCTCCACCCAGATGCGGGCGCCCAGCAGGCCGATCATGCCGTAAAGGACAATCCCCGCGCCGCCGATCACTCCCGGCGGGACGGTGTGGACGGCCTCGCCGAACTTGGGGATCAGCGACAACACCAGGGCGGTGGCGGCCGCCACCCAATACACGGCGGTCGAGTAAACCTTGGTTGCGGCCATCACGCCGATGTTCTCCGCGTAGGTCGTGGTGCCGGAACCGCCGCCCGCCCCGGCCAGCGCCGTCGCCAAGCCGTCCGCCATCAGCGCCCGGCCCATCGACTTGTCGTAGTTCTGACCCGTCATCAACGCCACGGACTTGACGTGGCCCACGTTCTCCGCGATCAACACAAGCACCACCGGCAGGAACATGGGGAGCACGGCCCAATCGACGCTTGGCGCGTGGAATTCGGGCAGACCAATCCAAGCCGCCTCCCTGATGGCCTCAAAGTTAACCTGGCCCTGGATCAGCGCCGCGATGTAACCGCAGGCGACCCCGAGGAGCACCGACAAGCGGCCGATCAGGCCCCGGAACAGCACCGTGATCAGCACAATTGAGACGACTGTGATCCAAGCCGTGAGGGGCGCGTGGGCCATGCCGCCATTGATTTGACCCTTGTTGTCCAGGGTTTTCCACGCCGTGCCGGCCAAGTTGAAGCCGATCATCATGACGATGGTCCCCGTCATGACCGGCGGCATGAAAGCGTTCAGCCAGCCCGCCCCGGCCACATGGACAATCCATCCGACCACGGCCAGCAGCAGGCCCGCCATCATGACCCCGAACAGGGCCTTGCCCATGCCGCCCGCCCCCACATTGGCAGCCAGGATCGGCGAGATGAAGGCGAAGCTCGAACCCAGGTAGGACGGCAGCCGGTTGCGGGTCAACAGCAAGAACAGCGCCGTGCCAATGCCGCTGAAGAACAGCGTGGTGGCGGGCGGGAAATCCGTGATGAGCGGCACCAGGAAGGTGGCCCCGAACATGGCCACCACATGCTGCATGCCCATCGAGATGGTGCGTGACCAAACCAGCCGCTCACCAGGGGCCACCACCTCCCCCGGTGGAATCTTCTTGCCATCGCCGTGCAGGGTCCAAAGTGCCATGGTGGTGGTTCCAATCGCCGAGTTTGGTTGGGTGATGCTGCCCCGCCCAAAAGGTTACCGCCTGGACCCGCACGCCGACCGGGAGCCGCACCGGGCCATGGGCCGCGTTCCTTCGCGGCGCGGTCGGGTTGCGATCGGCCCACGCCTCGGGCGCCTTGGCCCGTCCACCGTTCAGCGCGCGGCGCCGCTTTGTATCCACCGTTCCGCGCCGATGCCGTCTTCGGCGGTCACAGCTCAGCGGCCAGTGTTGCCCTTAATACACCGTTCCGCGCCCGATGCCGTCTTCCGCTCACAGCTCCGCGGCCAGTGTCGCTTCCTATCCACCCATCCTTGCCCAATGTCGCTTTTTATCCACCGATCCACGCCCAATGTCGTTTTATATCCACTCCTTGGCGACCAATGTCGTTTTCTATCTTGCGTTGCGTGGCGTATTAGCTGGTCAGAAGGCTATGGGCGGCGGCGGGGTAGATAGGAAACGACATTCGATGCCCTGGGGTAGATAGAAAACGACATTCGGCACCCTGGGGTAGATAGGAAGCGACATTGGAGATAAAAGGCGACACTCGGCGTCGCTGATCAAAGGATCGGCTATGTCGGCGCAGTCATGTGTGTCCCCATCGTTCGAATCAATCACCGTCCCCGGTTTGAGAGATGGGGACAGACATTGGGACGTGGCAGGGGCCCGTTCCACCGCACCCGCCTTGCCGCAGGTGTGGGGGAACGGGCCCCTGTCGTCAGTTGGCGCTAGCGCCTTAGGGCGCGGCGACGCAGCACCAGGCCGGTGCCCAGGAGCAGGATTGCCGCCAAGGCAATCATGTCAACTGGACCAGAGCCGGTGAATGGAAGGGCGCCCTTGCCGCCCGAGCCACCAGTTCCGGGGCCCGTGCTGGGCGGACGAACGCTGCCGCTTGGACCGCCACTGGGCTGATCACCGCCGCCTGGCTGATCACCGCCGCCCGGTTGGTCGCCGCCGCCCGGCTGATCCCCGCCACCGGGCTCTTCGCCGCCGGGTTGGTCGCCGCCACTAGGCTGGTCCCCGCCGCCCGGCTGATCCCCGCCACCGGGCTCTTCGCCGCCGGGTTGGTCGCCGCCTGCTCGGATGTGCACTCCTCAGTTCTCCTGTCCCACGCAGCTATGGTGGAAGCCGGCGGGTTGGT
>JAITFE010000167.1 GCA_031281585.1 Bifidobacteriaceae bacterium
AATACCCCGAGATGCCGGAACACGTACACGCCCATCAACTTCGCCACGCCCGCGCCACCCAGATGCTACGGGCCGGGGTGCCCCTGCCCCACATCAAAGAGTTCCTCGGCCACGCTGACATCGCCACCACAACGGTTTACGCCTCAGCAGACAACCAAATGGTCCGCGAAGCAGTCCGAAAGGCCGCCAGTTCCGAACCCGGCGTACTCGCACCCATCTGGGAAGGAGGCGACGATCTGATCCTCGCCCTCGCAGGACTGAAATGAACAGGCCCGGTTATCCCGAGCGACAGGACCCGCGCACCGCGCCGACCAGCCCGAACGCACCAAACCCAGGATAACTAGATCCACCTGATAATCCCCGCGGCCGGCTGGCCGCCTAGCAACACCAACAGCGGCACGCCAGGCGCAGGCCGGTAGTCGCCGAAGATGTCATCCCGCGCCTCCGTGTCGAAGACGCGCCGCAGCCAGGCCTCGGATCCGACCTCCGGCGCGGTCACGCCGAGATTCGGGAAGGCGCGGACTCCAGGGCATCGATCTCGGCCGCCCAGGCCTCCTGCTGAGCCACCAGCCCGGCCCGGTCGCCGGGATCCAACGCGAGAACCTGCCGCTTGACAAGGCGCCGCCGGGCCGCCCAAACCGCCCGCGCGGCATCGTCCTCAGCGCCGCGCATCCGCTGCAAGAGCAACGAAGACAACACCGTCGCCGCCTGCCGGGTGATGTCATACAACGCCACGTCGTCAGCCAGGCGCTCGTCGCGCAGAGCACGCGCCGACCATGGCGTCCCGGTCCGGGTGTCGACAGTGCTCATCAGCGCTCCTCTCTTTCAACTCCCGCCATCGTAGCGCGCCAACCCGGCGCCAAACCGTCCACCTGCGGTAACGCTCACACCGGCTACCCGGCGCGGCCACGCCTGCCCGGAGGCAGCAGTCCGCGGGTTCTGGCTTTGGCGACCCAGCCTTGGGCGGTGCTCTGCGCCACGCCGCTGATCCGCGCCATGGTGGCTGTCGGGTTGGAGTCGCCCTGAGCGGCCAGGCGGCCGTGCTGGAGGGCCGCCAGCTCGTAGAAGTCCGGGTCGCGCTTCGGGTCGCCCAACGGTTTCAACAGGTCCCGCTCGCGGACTTTGCGGCCGCTTGGCAACACCACACGGCCTCCCCTGGCACCCGTTTCGCGTTTCATCGCGAAGAGCCGCTTGTTGATCGCGGCCTCGATCCGGGCGGTCGGCAGCTGGCGGAGGAGTTGGCTGGTGACCGGGTCGCCGGGCCTCCACGGCAGATGGACAACCCCGGTGATGCGGACCTCCTCCGGCACGGCATGCGTCTGGCGCTGCAACCGGATCAGGACGCGGGCGTGGGTGGCCTCGTGCTCTATCAGCAGCCAGCGGCCGTCCACGGTCTCGTTCTGGTCCGACTCCGCCTGGGAACGCCTCTCCCCGTCGGTGGCCGCCCAGTCGTCGTAGCTGAGCGCCCGGTCGATGGCGGCGCTGGCGGCGTCCGGCCGCTCCCCCGGCCGGTGATTGGGCAGCCGCCACCCCGGCGGCAGGTCCGCCGCAACCAGCAACTCGTCGTTGGGGGCACCATCGGCGGGCGGGGGAGCAATCGGCACAAGGCAACAATACCGGAAAAACCCACCCAGCTCAGGTACTTGCGGATACGCGCGTCATGTGATTTGATTACGTGTACTCGCCATAACATGAGGCGGTTTGATGAAAACACTGACCCGACCACCCGCTGGCAACGCTGACCTGCTGCTCCGCACTGAGGCGGTCGCCAAGTGGCTGGCCGTCTCGAAGTCGACCCTGGTGCGGTGGCGGCAGTCCGGCCGCGGCCCGGAGGTCTGCTGGCTGGCGGAGGGGCTTCCCCGCTACCGCGCCGCAGACGTGGAGCGCTGGCTCGCTGCCCGCTCGGCCGGCCCGGCCCGCCGCCCGGAAGGAGCTCCCCGTGCCGGCCAGACGCGGTGACATGTGGGAGGGGCGGCTCAAACTGGGCGGCCGGGTCGTCAAGACCCGCCGGTTCGACACCAAACGCGCCGCCGCCCAGTGGGAACGCCGCCAGCGGGCCGCGTTCGACGAGCACGGCTACGACCCCCGCCTCGGCAAGATACCAGTCGAAGACCTGCTCAAAGCGTGGCTCGAGCAG
Source organism: Bifidobacteriaceae bacterium (assembly GCA_031281585.1). Taxonomy (NCBI): domain Bacteria; kingdom Bacillati; phylum Actinomycetota; class Actinomycetes; order Bifidobacteriales; family Bifidobacteriaceae; species Bifidobacteriaceae bacterium. Next base: position 2,138 of record JAITFE010000167.1, read on the forward strand.
CGCGAGGGGAAGGTCACCAAGACCACCCTCGACACCGACCGCTACCTCCTGCCCACAGACGGGCAACGCTCCGGCAAGTCCCGCAAAGAGCCCGTCCTGCCCGACTGGTTCCGCAAGCTCAACGCCAACGCCGTCACCGGCGCCGCCGTCCAGAAATGGCAAGACGACCTCCTCGCCCGCAGTCTCGCGCCCACCACCGTGAAACGCCACCGCGAGTCCTTGTCCTCGTTCTTCGCCTGGTGCGCCGCCGAGGGGTACATCCCCGCCAACCCCGTCAAGAAGGCCGTCCCGCCCAAAGACCGCCGCGCCCGCGAGGACATGCGCCCCTCCCCGCCCCCGAACTCGCCCAGGTTGTCGCCGCAGTTGCTGCGGTGAGCCCCGTGTACGCCGACCTCGTCCAAGTGCTCGCCAGCACCGGGCTGCGTTGGGGAGAGGCCCGCGCCATGCTGGTCCGCGATTTCGCCGAGACCCCGATGCCGCGCCTGTCCGTCATCCGCAACCAGCCAGAAGGCGTCTCCCAGGCCGCCGCCCCCAAGTCCCGCAAGACCCGCCACATCCCCCTGCCCGATGCCGTCCTGCCGCCCATCCGCCGCTTCGCCGCCGGGAAGAACCCCGAAGACCTGCTCTTCACCACCCCCCGCGGCGGGCAACTCCACCGGTCAAGATTTGTCCAAAGCGTCAACTGGGCTGTCACCGGGCGCGGCCGCACCCTGCACGATCTCCGTCACACAGCGGCATGCCAGTGGATCCTCCAAGGCGTGCCCCTGACCACCGTCCAAGCCTGGCTCGGCCACTCCTCCATCGAAATCACCGCCCGCTACCTCCACCACCTCGGCGACTACGCCGACCGCACCGCCCTCCAACTCCTCAACGCGACACCACCGGCCCCGAGACCCCGGCGGCCAGCGGCGCCGCAACCCAAGCCAGCAACTGCGAACCTCTCGCCACTCAGCGCCTTCGGAGGCTCCCCCTCGCGCACCGACCCGACGGCGCGCGGCCTGTCCCTGTGACCGGCCCCTGGCCCGGGATGCGGGTTGCACTCCCAGCCCGGCGCCCAGCCGCAGGAAAACGGCCACTACCAGGCGACTCGCAGCCGCCAACCCTCCGGCCAGGCCATTCGTAGGTGCCGGACCGGACGGCAGCTTCCGAACCAGCACCACGACCGCTCAAGGGGTGATTCCGGGGTGATTTACACGCGACCAGAAACGAGAAAAGCGGTGCCGCCCAGCCGCAAAACCGCTGATCAGCACCGCTTTTCGCAGTGGTCGGGGTGGCGGGATTTGAACCCACGACCTCTTCGTCCCGAACGAAGCGCGCTACCAAGCTGCGCCACACCCCGAGGATCAAGTGATCCGGCTGCCGAGTC
>JAITFE010000168.1 GCA_031281585.1 Bifidobacteriaceae bacterium
TCGTGAACGGAATGACGATCACCGAGTCGCCGGTGCGCAGCGATGGGTTCTGGAAGACCAAAACGGGACGCAGCTTGCCCGAATACGCGCCGCCCGCCACAGTCACCACATCGCCGAACCGGATGGTCACCACTCGCCCCAATCGGCCCGGGCCGCGTCGAGAAACGCCATCGTGTCCCCACCACGCGGAGCCGCGGTGAGGCTGAGCGGGATGGCACCATCGCGGACCGTCTGAACCGCCAGCATTCGAACCACGGTCGGCGCGTCCAAGCCCACCGACTCAACCACTGCGGTGAAATCACGCTTCAGGCTCTCCTCCATCCGAACCGTCAGAGTCGTCGTCATTTGCCACCCTTTCGCTATCAAATCATGACGTTCGTATCGCGATATGTTACCAAATGCGCCCAAGAAGCAGACTGCGACCGCGACCATCACCGCAGAAGGCACAGCCGTCGCCCAATCGCGCTAGTCGTCGGCGCGAGGGCCAGCCGAATTCGCGGACCTATTGGTCCACGATCAGCAGTTCCACCGCCGCGACCTGCCCGGACGCGGCCGATCCGACCAGGATCGCGGCCGCGCCGGGCGTGGCGGTTGAGGGGACCTCGATCGTGCCAGTTGGACTCATGCGCCTCGTCGGCGCCCGACCGCCCTCAGCCGCCCGTGCCGGTGAAAGAGATCAAGACTGGGGTGTCCGGGGGCAGGTCCGGGGTCCGCAGGCCGCGCTCCATCAGGACGCGGCCAACTTGCACGATGCCGTCTTCCCACCACGGCGAAGCGTCCCAGGTCTGCCAGCCCAAGACCGGGCGGCTGATCGCGAGGGGCTCCACCCGGTAGCGGCGGGCCGGGTCCAACCCGACCGGGCGGAACTGGCCCGGCGGCTGTTCCGCCGATGTGGACCGGGGCACAATCGCGAACAAGGCCCGCGACTTGTCGGGAGCCACCCTGCCATGCACCCAAAAGGCGGGGTCGGGGTGGTCGGCGTGGACGGCATCGGCGGCGTGGAGGAGACCCCTCCACTGCTTGTAGACGGCGACCCACGCGGCCAACTCTTGGCGGGCGGGGGCGTCCAGGGCCCTGATGTCCCATTCGATTCCGAGGTCGCCGAACATGGCGGTGACCGCCCGCATGGCGAGGGGGAGGCTGCGGCCGGTTTGGTGGTTCGGGTCGGCGGAAATGTGCGCGCCCAGGAACTCCGGCGGGACCAGCAGGCCGGTGTGGCGCTGGATGGCCTGGCGTTCGCGGGCGTCGGTGCAGTCGGAAGTCCAGACGCGGTCGGCCCGGCTCAGAATGCCAAGGTCGACGCGCCCGCCCCCGGAGGCGCATGTTTCGATCTCCAGGCCGGGGTGCCGTTCTTTCAAGTAATCCCAGAGTTGGTAGACGGCCTCTGTTTGCGCGTGGACGCCGGCTTTGCCGGTGGCCTGGTCGCCGGGCTCCACCAGGTCGCGGTTGTGGTCCCACTTCAGGAAGGCGACCTGGTATTCGTCCACAAGGGCGTCCAGGCGCTCCTTGATGTGGGCCAGGGCGGCGGGGTTGCCCAGGTTGAGGACTTGTTGGTGGCGTGATTCGGGAGGGAGCCTCCGGCCCGCGGCCATGATCCAGTCGGGGTGGGCGCGGGCCAGGTCCGAATCGGCGTTGACCATCTCCGGCTCCACCCACAGGCCGAAGTCCATCCCCAGTTCGCGGACGCGGTCCGCCAGGGGGTGCAGGCCGTCCGGCCAGACCGCCTGGTCGACGTGCCAGTCGCCCAGGCCCGCCTTGTCGTCGCGGCGGTGGCGGAACCAGCCGTCGTCCAGGACGAACCGTTCCACCCCCACTTCGGCGAACGCCTCCGCGAGCGCGATCAGGGGCTCCAGTTGGTGGTTGAAGTAGACGGCCTCCCAACTGTTCCCGGTCACCGGCCGGGGCTGGCGGCGGCGGGCGGGCCAACCGCGGATGAAGCGGTGGAACCGCGCCGCGAGGTCGTCAAGCCCGTCGCCGTAGCCGAAGTAGACCCACGGGCTGGTGTAGCTCTGCCCCTGCTCCAGTTGGATCTCGCCCGGGAGCGGCAATTCACCGCCGGCCAGGATTCGCTCCCCGCCGGGCAGGCGTTCGGCGAGGGTGCGGTGGTTGCCGGACCACGCGGTGTGCACCGCCCAGACTTGGCCGTGCCGGAACCCGAAGCCGGGCTCCCCGGCGATCAGGAGCGGCGTCGCGTCGTGGCCGGTCCGCCCGCGCCTCCCCTCCCGCGCCCAGGTTCCCTGGGGGAACGGATGGCGCTGCGGCTCCCGCTCATGGGCCCAGTGGCCGCCGAAGTCCAGCAATTCGCCCGCCTGGCCGGGCACCGGCATTGCCAGCGTCATCCCGTCCAGGGTGTACCTGCCTTCGCCGTTGTTGGCGAGTTCGCCCCGCATCCGGATCAGTCCGCTGCCGGCCAGTTCGACCTCCAGCTTGAGGTCCAGTTCCGCGTCGGGTTCAACCGCCCGCACCACGACGGCTTGCCCGCCGCCAGCGCCAGCCTCTCCTTGGGCCCCGCGCGGCGCGGCATGCCGGGCGCTGCCCCCGCCGCCCGCTTGTTCGACCGCTTGAGTTTGGAACCGCGTGGAAAAGTCCCGCCCTCTGCGGTGCCCCGCCAGCCCAGGCGTGCCGACCCAGGAATGGGAGTTCTCTGGCAGCAGCGTCAAGGTGAATGGCTCGTCGGGCCGGTTCGGGGTCTTGCCGGGCCGGGAGGCGGGTTCAAGCGCCGCAAGGTCCTCCGGACCGAGTTCCCCCAGGTCCCGTCCCCAATACAGCACGCGCGGAAGGGCGGGGCCGGCCAGGTCCAACACCAGGGAGACGCCCCCGGCGCGCAGATGAAGCGGCGTCCCGGCGCGGCTTGGGGAATCGGTCTGCGGCCCTGTGGCCGGGGGAAACTGCATCCCGCCATTTTGCCATCGCTTCGCCGCCTTCCGATGCGGCCGGCGGCGATGCGCCAAAACGGCAAAGGCGCAAATCCGCTTTGCGCTATCATTTCCGTCATGGCTGTTTTCGTCAGCGTGCAGGATCGCGGAACCATCGCCCTGCCGGCTCGCATTCGCCAGGCCTATCACCTCAACGAGCCGGGCGCGCAGGTGGAGGTCATTGAGGAGGCGGGACGAATCGTTCTGGTGCCCAAACTGCCCGTTGACGCAGCCCAGGCATGGTTTTGGAGCGACGGTTGGCAGACAGGCGAACACCGCGCCGCACAGGAGGACGCCCAAGGCGAGGGCACGGTGTACAACTCCGCCGAAGAGTTCCTTGCCGACCTGGACTGACCCGCTGTGAAATACCGGAAGCTTCCCCAATTCCAACGCGACTGGCGTTCCCTTCCCGCGCGGGAACGCGCCTTGGTGAAGGCCTGGCTGCGCGACGAGTTCCTGCCAGCCGCCGCTGCCTGGCCGAAGAACCTGCGGTTCGAAGGCATCACCAGCGCTCCTGGCGTCTACGCGGTGACCTGGTCGTTCGCCGGACCCGATGGCCGCGCAACCTTCCACTTCGAGGAGATCGGC
>JAITFE010000169.1 GCA_031281585.1 Bifidobacteriaceae bacterium
TGGGCGACTTCCACATCTTCTTCAGCCCGAACTCCTGCACCCGCGCCTCGTCCGGGGTGATCGTGGCGCACTTGACGCCCACGCCGTGCTGCTTGATCGCATTCGCCGAATCGACCGTGACTTGGTCGTTGGTGGCGTCGCGGTTCTCAATCGACAAGTCGTAGTACCTCAGGTCAATGTCGAGATAGGGAAGGATCAGCCGATCCTTGATGAAGTGCCAGATGATCCGGGTCATCTCATCGCCATCGAGTTCGACCACCGGAGCCGCAACCTTGATTTTCGTCATCCTTCTCTTTCCTCGTTCGAGCCTTGACTTGGGCTGTATGCACCGCGCTGCGTTCCATTTTACTCGACGTCAAGAGGACTCCGGACCGTCCGCGCCTGCTGGCGCCTTCCCGCGCCCCATGGGAGGGGGCCGTCTGCATGACTTTGCGCGGCAACCCCGGCTGCGGGTCTGGCGTTCGGCCCGGGGGTCTGGACGCGCGTCCAACTTCGGGCGGGCCGCCCTTCGGGCCGCTCATCTACCCCACCGGCCGGGTGGTGTCGTTGAGCGGTGGATCCGGGGCGCCTGCGCCGGGCGGGGAAGCGGATCGGTGGGCCGGGCGGGCGCGCTAGCGGCGCGGACGCGGCAAATCTGGCGCGCGGGAGGACCGGCGGGGACGGGTTGGGGGCAACGGGCTGGGTAACGGGATGACCGGGGGACGGGTTGGGGCGACCGGCTGGGTGGCCGGGGGGCGGAAAACGAAGGCGGTGCACGATGCCGTCTGCACGGCATCGTGCACCGCCTTTTCTTGGCGACGGGGCGTCTGTCACATGTTGGCGACGTCCGCGGCCTTGGACTTGACGGCGGCGGCGGCCTCCTGGAGCTGGGTCAGCTCCGCGTCCGAGAGCTGGCGCTCCACGATCTCCTTGACGCCCGCCTTGCCGAGCTTGGCCTCGACGCCCAGGTAGACGTCGGAAATGCCGTACTGGCCGGTCAGCCAGGCGCAAACGGGGACGGTTTCGCCCGAATCGGCGGCGACGGCGCGGGCCATGCGGGCTGCGGCGGCGGACGGCGCATAGTAGGCCGAACCGGTCTTGAGGAGCGCGACGACCTCGGCGCCGCCCCCGCGCACGCGGGTGACCAGCGCGTCGATGTCGGCTGGCGGGAGGACGTCCGCGAGTAGCTTGACCTCGCCGTTGATGTTGACGGTGCAGGCCGAGGCGACCGGCACCATGGTGTCGCCGTGCGAACCGAGGGTCAGGGTCTTGACCGCGCCCACCGGCAAGCCCAGCTTGTCCGCCACGAAGTAGGTGAAACGCGCCGTGTCCAGCACGCCGGCCTGCCCCAGCACGCGGTGGTGCGGGAAGCCGGAGGCGAGTTGGGCCAGGGTCGTCATCTCGTCGAGCGGGTTGGACACCACGATGATGACCGCGTTCGGCGCGTACTTCGCGATGTTCTCCGCGACGCCGCGCACAATCCCCGCGTTGACCCCGAGCAGGTCCATCCGGCTCATGCCCGGCTTGCGCGGCACGCCCGCCGTCACAACGACCACCTCGGAGTCTTCAATGACTTCGTAGCCTTGGCCGTCCGTGGTGGTGGTCTTGCCGATCACGCGGGTTTCGAAGCCCTCGATGGGGCGGGAGGAGTTGAGGTCAAGAGCCAGGCCCTCAGACCAGCCGTCTCGAATGTCGGTCAGAACGACCTCGTCGAAAATGTCGTACTCAGCGAGCCGCTGAGCGGTGGTGGAGCCGTAAAATCCGGCGCCAATGACGGTAGCTTTACCGCTGCGTGCCATAACCAATGCTTCTTTCTGGTCAGATGATTCACTGCGAGGGCATCAATGCCGCCTCTAAGCATATCCGGACCAACGTCCCTTCCTTTCCGCCGTCTTCCCGCTCACGGCGGCCGGCGCCGGTCAGTGGAAGAAGTGCCGCGAGCCCGTGAAGTAGAGCGTCACGCCCGCCGCCTGGGCCGCCTCGACCACTTCCTGGTCGCGGATCGAGCCGCCAGGCTCCACGACCGCCTTGACGCCCGCCTTGGCCAGGACCTCGAACCCGTCCGCGAAGGGGAAGAACGCGTCCGATGCCGCCACCGCGCCTTTCGCCCTCTCCTCGCCCGCGCGCGCCACGGCCAGGCCCGCCGAGTCGACTCGGTTCACTTGGCCCATGCCGACCCCGACCGAGGCGCCATCCCTGGCCAGCAAGATCGCGTTCGACTTGACCGCCCGGCAGGCTTTCCAGGCGAAGGCAAGGTCGGCCAGCGTGGCCTGGTCGGCGGCCGGGCCGGCCGCCAGGCGCCAGTTCGCCGGGTTGTCGCCCGGGGCTTGGAACGCGTCACGGTCTTGGACCAGCAGGCCGCCGCTGACGGGCTTGGACTCCAACGCCGGCAGCGGTTCGGCGGCCAGCCGCAGGATCCTCAGGCTCTTCTTGGATTGGAGCAATTCAAGGGCTGCGGGCTCGTAGTCAGGGGCCACGATCACCTCGGTGAAGATCGGCTTGACCTGCTCGGCCATCGCCAGGGTGACGGTCCGGTTGGCGGCGATCACGCCGCCAAAGGCGCTCAGCGGGTCGCAGGCGTGCGCCTTGCGATGGGCCTCGGCGATGTCCCCGCCCACGGCGATCCCGCACGGATTCGCGTGCTTGACAATGGCGACGGCGGGTTCGGCGAAGTCGAGCGCGGCGCGGCGGGCGGCATCGGCGTCCCCGTAGTTGTTGAAACTCATGGGCTTGCCGCCCAGTTGCTCCGCTTGAGCCAGGCCGAGCGCCCCGAAGCCGCCGCTGACCTCGGTGTACACGGCGGCGGCCTGGTGCGGGTTCTCGCCGTAGCGGAGCGCGTCGTGGAGGCGGTGGGTGGCGCCGCGCCAGGCCGGCAGGCCCTCGGCGGGGGCCAACTCCGAAGTCATCCAGGTGGCGACCGCCACGTCGTAGTCGGCGGTGTGGATGAAGGCGTCGCGGGCCAGGTCCCGGCGCTGGGCCAGCGTGAACCCGCCGGCGGCCAGGGCCGCTGTCACCTCCGGGTAGCGGTCGGGCGCCGTGACGATCGCGACCGAGGGGTGGTTCTTGGCCGCCGCCCGCACCATAGTGGGGCCGCCGATGTCGATCTGCTCCACGCACTCGTCCAGCTCCGCTCCGCTGGCGACCGTCGCCGCGAACGGGTAGAGGTTGACCACGACCAGGTCGAACGGTTCGACCCCGAGTTCTTCCAGTTGACGCTCGTGGGCCGCTTTGCGCAGGTCGGCGAGGATTCCCGCGTGGACCTTCGGATGGAGCGTCTTGACCCGACCGTCAAGGCATTCCGGGAACCCGGTCAGGTCCTCCACGGCGGTGACCGGGACGCCGGCGGCGGCGATCACCTTGGCCGTCGATCCGGTGGAAACGATCTCCACCTCGGCCGCGCCTAGGGCTCGGGCCAGGTCCTCCAGGCCGGTCTTGTCGTAGACGGACACCAGGGCGCGGCGGATGGGGCGCCGACCCGCGCTCCCCGCCTGGTCGGGCGCGGGGCTGGGGGTTGGGGGGACGGCATCGGCGGCTGGGCGGTCTGGGCCGGGCTGGTGGGGTGAGTTTGCGGTCATAGCGGAACCTCCTTGGCTGGTCGGTTCCGTGCGCCCAGGCGAGCGGCGAACGGCTGCGATGGCGCCCGGGCCGCTTCCCGGTGGTGCTCCACCTGGTTTCGCCAGTTGCGGCCGGGCCGGGGCCTAGCTTACTCCGGGCCGCTGGCCAGTGTGACGCGGCCTTCGGCGAGCGCGGCGACCGTCTCGATCAGAAGCTGGCGTTCCTGAACCTTGACGCGTTCGTGGAGGGTGGCCTCGGTGTCGCTCGGCGCTATCCGGACTTGGCGTTGGGCGAGGATCGGACCGGTGTCCACGCCCGCGTCGACCTGGTGGACGGTGCATCCGGTGACTTCGACGCCGGCCGCCAACGCGTCGCGGACGGCGTGCGCGCCGGGGAAGGCGGGCAGCAGCGCGGGGTGGGTGTTGACGGTGCGATCCCCAAACCTGGCCAGGAAATCCCGCCCCAGAATCCGCATGAAGCCCGCCGAAACCACAAGGTCGGGCTTGAAAACCGCGACGGCGGCGGCCAGACCTCGGTTCCATTCGTCGCGGTTGGCGAAGTCAGTCGGGGCGACGGTGAACGTGGGGAGGCCGTGGCGTCTTGCCACATTCAGCACCTCCGCCGGGCGGTCGGCCCCCACCGCCACCACCTTGGCCGGGAAGCCTTCCAGCTTCGCGGCGCTGATCAGCGCGTCGGCCAGGGTGCCAGTGCCGGAGGCGAGGACGACCACGCGAAAACCCACCGGGCCACCTTACCGCCCGGATCGCCTTGTTGCGCCGGGCGGCCCCGTGGACCTATTCCCGTCGACTGGGCATGATCCCGCGCGCACTTCGTTGGCGTCGGGTGAGCCGAGACATGGAGAGGAGG